>CALAFU010000216.1 GCA_937891325.1 uncultured Candidatus Melainabacteria bacterium
GGAAAAGTTATTGGTGTTTTAACTGCGTCACAAAGAGTTTCAGACTTTATTAATGCAATTGATATCACAGCATTTAATGATCAAGCTGTCGTTCATATTATTGACGACGAAGGTCATTTAATCTTACGTGATACAAGCCCTAAAACAGTTTTGAAATCTTCAATTTTTGAAAATGACGAAGTTAATGACAATGTTAGAAAAGAAGCATTAAAGGCTACAAATCCTGTAAGTTATTGGTTTAAAGATGAAAATGGGGTTAAAAAGGTTGCCGCTTTTGTTCCATTGGGTTATAACAATTGGAAAGTGCTTGCAATCTTGCCATTTAGCTCAATCAACCATAATACTAAAATGGTTTTGAGGTATGCAATTTTATTCTTCTTGTTAATTAATACACTTGTTGTAATCGCTGCAAGATACAATTGGATTGTAAGACAGCGTTCAGACAATATGATTATGGACTTGGCTTTGCAAGATGATGTTACAAATTCTTTGAATAAAGCTAGTTTCTATATTGAATCAGAAAAGATGCTTTTAAAAACTGATATTGAAGAAGAACCTTTAGCGCTTTTAGTTATGGATATTGACAACTTCAAAGTTATCAATGAAGTTTATAATGTAAAAAAAGGCGATAAAGTTTTACGTGATATTGCAAAAATTATTTCTAAGGCGGTTGCTGAAAATGGTATTTACGCAAGACTTAATGACGATAACTTCGCTATTATGATGAAATATGATACAGATGAAGATTTGATTGATTTTGTCGATAGCGTTACTGACGAATTAGCAAACTACAAACTTAATATAAAATTGATTCCTTCATTTGGTATTTTTAAGATTGCTGATAGAAGTTTGACAATTAACGCTATGTGCGATAGAGCAAGTATTGCAAAACGTACAGTTAAAGGTCTTGTTGGCGAAAGATATGCCTTCTTTGATGAAAGTTTAAGCAAAGCAATTTTAGAAGACAAACAAATTGAAGATGAGATGAAACAAGCTCTTGAAGAACATCAGTTTGAAATGTACTTGCAACCAAAAATTAGTATGAAAACAATGAAACCTTGTGGTTCAGAAGCGTTAATCCGTTGGAATCACCCTAAAAAAGGTTTAATTCCTCCATACAAATTTATTCCTCTTTTTGAAAGAAATGGATTTGTTGTTGAAGTTGACAAATACATTTGGGAAGAGGCTTGCAAGACTATCAGAAAATGGCTTGATGAAGGTAAAGAACCTTTGCCAATTTCAGTGAACTTGTCTAGAATCCACTTTAAATATGATGACTTAGTAGATGTAATTCAAGGCTTGGTTCAAAAATATAATGTTCCTCAAAAATACTTTGAATTAGAACTTACAGAAAGTGCGTTCTTGGATAATGAAGGTGCTGTAAACTCAACATTAATCAGATTGCAACAACTTGGCTTTACAATCGCAATGGATGATTTTGGCGTTGGTTATTCTTCATTAAATATGTTGAGAAAACTTCCTGTAAATGTATTGAAACTTGATAGAGGATTTATTAACGAGGCAACTTGCACAGAAAGAGGCTTTATCGTTCTAAATCACGTAATTCATATGGCAAAAGACTTGAAAGCAACAGTTGTTTGCGAAGGTATTGAAACTGAAGAGCAAGCCGAAACGTTGAAAAATGCTGGGTGCGACATTGCACAAGGATTC
>CALAFU010000217.1 GCA_937891325.1 uncultured Candidatus Melainabacteria bacterium
ATTAGAAACAGCTCAATCAAAAATTGATGAAATAAACAAATTACGCCTTCAATCAAAAACAACTAATACAAATGAAAGTGATAAAATAGCTGAACTTTCTAATGAGATTTACAACATAACCAGTAACATTGCAAATGTTTTAGGTGACAGTTCACAATATAACAAGGATAATGCTAAAGTTAATATTGAATCTTGGAATAAGATTGGTGGTATGATTTCAAAATTCAAGACTTTAATCAATAAAGATAGTAATATTGTTGATTTTCGAAACTTGACCTCTTTACAAAAAGATATTCTTGATACAACACCAGAAAATGCACATCAAAATGATTTTCGTCAAGCAATTGACGAATGTGATAAATTTTATAAGCTTGCTGATTCTGGCTTCTTAAATTCTACAGGCGTAAACTATCTTAACGTTCTGATTAAAATTAACACATTACTAAATGATATTGAGCAATACATAAATGATGTCAATAGAAAACGTATTGAACAATACAAATTAGACGTCATTGACTATAAACAAAATAACAATAATATTGTATCTTTTGATAGTTTTAAAAAGTCTAAAAATAAACCACAAATGCCAAAATTGATTAACGTTACTGAATTGCAAAACAAACTATCAAAAAGTTTTTCTAAAGTAGAAGACATAATCAATCAATACGTATCCAGTGATAATCTTAAAAACTACAAAGAACAATATGTTACTACATTTGATAACAATCTTCAAAAATTAATTGATACTAATGTGAAAATAATAACAGACGACTACACCATAAAAATTACCGATATTGGTCATGCTAGTAATGCTGTATCGAATATTAATGTTCAAAATGTTCTAAAAGATTTAAACAAACAATACAAAGAAAATACAAACAAATTACATGATGAACTCGTAGAAGAAATTAATAATATACAAACAACACTATCAAATGAAAATATTCACAATTTTGATGATAAACTCCAATCATTAAAAATTAACCCTGCGAACAACATTACGCTATCAAATAGAGTTGACTTGCGAGCTGGTAAAATCGACGCCTTCATTAAACAAGAAGTTGTATTTCTTCAAAGCTTTGCACTGTTTTATTCTAATAAAGTATTTCCAGCAAATAATGTTTGATGAAGTGAATTGTCTTGATTGCCCAGCTTTTAAATTATGCGCATCACAACTATACAAAATTGTAGATGCACATAGAATAATTGGCGGCCCAAAATTGACATTAGAAATTTATTGCGCATTAATGAATGAGCTTATTAAAAAGACAGAAGAAAACGGTGACGAAAAATAATTCGTCACCGTTTGTATTTTAACACAACTCACCAATTATTTTGTTGTTTCTTCAACCGTTTCATCTGTTTCTTCACAGTTCATGATTAGAAACACTTCAAAAATAACAGGGGACTCTTTATACCACTCATCTTTTGATTCAGGGTATGTGCGCAAATATTGTGTATACTGTAACAATAGTTTGTAAACTGATTCGTCATCCGTTGTTTCTATACCTAATTCTTTTTGGTTGCGATAACGGTCAATCCTATTCTGTGCACTCTTCATTAAAGAATCACGTTCAGCACGTTTCTGTGCCTTCAATTCATCAACAGTAGGTTCAGGTGGAATATACGGTTTAGGTTCGTCACCAATAACCCAAAAACGTTTTAATGTTGGGTAATCAACTTCTTTTTCAACTTCTTCACCTGTTTCAGGATCTTGATAAATTTCTGTACGCTTACCAACAAACTCTTCACGTTTATCAATATCTTCTTCAAATGTTGTATTATGTGACTGTGCCCATTGACGAGCTTCGTTGAAATTTTCATCAAAAGTACCATCAATATACTCAATAACCTGATTATATTCAAATTCTGCCATGTTACACCTGAAAATAAAAATACTGATATTAGAACTTAAACATCACTTTTAAATTTAAAGAGTTCACATCGACATCAAACACAATGGCCACAACCCCCAAACGGCACCGGATAAATATTCAGCAAGATTTGTTGGACCAACAACTGACCAATATTTCTTAAACATCCAATTTTCACGTTCATATAGAGTCCAACATATTGCATAAATAGGACTGATACTTGCACCAATAACGATAATCCACATTGAAAAAACTGGATTAATGAAAACAGGCACTGTTGCTAATCCTAAAATATACAACAACACTAATGGCATTGTATAACGCAACCACATATAAACAAAATCATATGCAAAACCATATTTATGATTTTTAAA
>CALAFU010000218.1 GCA_937891325.1 uncultured Candidatus Melainabacteria bacterium
TTAGAGAATATCAAACTCAACAAATTAAGGCTAAAAACTTTGAAGCTCAAGATTATGTTGTAAACTCTGGTAAATATTGGACTAGAAAAACAAACGATATCTTAAACGAATACGTAGCACACGAATTAAAGAATGTAAGCTCTGACCCTAAAAAAGCAATGGCTCAAATTGCAGATTTAACTAATAAGGGTGAACTTCCAGCAAATAATGATATTAATGAAAACATTGTAAGAAATGTTATAAATGGTGATTACGAATCTAAGACATCTAACTTGACAGATGACTACAAGGAATTAACTCTTCAATCAATTATGTCATTACCATTAGATTCAATTGAATTTGCAGATGACACAGTTGCAGTATTAGGTTCATCATTAATTACAAATCGTGCAACAAAAGCAGACCAAATCGGTATGAGCCGTTACGAAATGTTTAAAGCTGGTAATCCACAAGTTACAGCAGAAAACAAAGATACTTATAAAAAAGCAGATACATTATTTACTGAAGACCTATACAGATTTACAAATGATGTAATGCAAAATGTTAATAAAAACTTAGGTGGAAAATTATTCGAAGGAAATAAAGTTTCTAAATTAGGTAAATACGTTTTACCTTTAGTTAACCAAGATATTGCAAAATATGCTTTAGTTAAAGCTGTAGCACCAAAAGCGCAAGCAAAGGTTAATGAAGACGGAACAGTTTCTTATGACTATAACAAACTAAAAGAAGATACAACTTTAGCTTCAATGAATATTTTAGCTGACTCTCCAGAAGATGAAGCAAACTTGATGATTAAACGTTTGAAATCAGGTATTAAAAATATCTCTATGAAGGATAAAGACGAAATCACATCAGCAGTAACAAAACGTCTTCAAGGTTTAAACGAAAACAGTTTTGCTTTAGCCGAAATGGTAGTAGACAGAAACAATGCTGGTCTTGATTGGCGTATTGACGCAGCAAAAGATATTGCTGATATGGACGCTTTAAGAAACGGCAATGCAAACTTTAAAGATGAATGGTCTAGCGTTGTAGATTTCTGGAGAAACTTCTCAAAAGGCGTAATTGGTGAAAACAAAAACGCTTATATGGTAGCTGAAGTTACAGATGAATTTGCATTACACGATAATTCTGGTAAATTCTCAACTGCTAAAGATGCGGTTATGAAGTTACACCAAGAAGCTGGCATGACAAGTATTGCAAACTACTCTTACTTCTTTACAGATGTTGCAAATATCTTCAACAAAGATATTACAACAGGTGCAACACTTGATGCTAACGGTAGAGAAAGAAAAATTTATGACAAAATGGTAGGTTCAGACAATTACTTGAACTCTGCTCCATTAGATTCAATTCTATATTCTTACACATTCGTAGGCAACCACGATAAACCTCGTATGTTGCACTGCTTGTCACTAGATATGAACTTGTTCCATACAAACTTTGCAAACAACTACAATCACAAAAAGATTGCAACTGCAGTTTTAAAAGACAAAATGTATGACCAAGTTAATGATGGTGATATTAATAGTATTGATTTTAGCAAAGTAAGTAGCAAAGCAATTGCTATGGGCGATGCTGTAAAAGGTGGCTTTGGTAAAGCTTTAGGTAAAGTATTCCAAGGTCAAAGAAAAGATGAAGCCTTCTCTGCAATTAGTAAGTCAGTAGCAGACTTAGCATCTGGTAAATACTTAGACAAAGAATTTTCAGCGGATGCCTTTGGTACTAAACCAATTGATACAACAATCAAAGCAGTAATGAAGCAAGCTGAAGTTAAACATGGCTTGAAAATGAACAATGATGAAAAATCAAAATTGTTCAACGCAACTTTTGAAACAATCTTGAAACCTGGAATGACTAAATTCCAAGCAATGATGGGATTTTTAGTAAGCTTACCTGGTAACCCAACAATGTATGCCGGTGATGAATTAGGAATGACAGGTTACGAAGAAAAAGCTAAAAACGTTTATATCCAAAACCGTAACGCAGTTCGTTGGGATTGGTTAAACGATAATAATAAACAATTTATTCAAAACTTCTATAACAAAATGAACGAAACAATGGCTTTACGTGAAAGACCTGAATTAAGAGCCTTGAATGACGGCGCACCTTTCACATTGGACTTACACAAAGATGTTACAACAGGAAAACCTGTATCAGCTATTTTGAGACAATCAGCTGATGGCGCAATGGCAGTAACTTTATTCAATGCAAACAACGTAAATCTTGATAAGGAAGCTGAGTACCACCCAACACACGTTAAATTAGATAGTATCTCAATGCATACAACTAATAACGATAAAGTTGGTTTGAGAGCTGGTTTACAAGCGGGTACAACTTTCAAAAACGCAGATGACAGAGACAAATCAGTTTATAAAGTTTGTGTAGATAAAGGTAATTACTTCATTAAACGTTTCAACAGTGAAGAAGATTACAAACACGTAATGTCAAC
>CALAFU010000219.1 GCA_937891325.1 uncultured Candidatus Melainabacteria bacterium
AAAACAAAAAAAGCAATTTTTTCGGAAAGAAATACTTTATATAAGTACGAGAGATAAAAAAGAGAGTAAACGATGTCAATTAATTTTTCAAATTTTAATACATTTGGTTCAATGAATTTCGGTGGCGAATTCTTTTCTCAATTATCTATGTTAAACATGATGGGTGATGTTTTCTCATTCGGTAACATGAACACATCTGTTAACTTCTCTGCATTAAACGCATTATCTTCAATGAACTCAATTATGACAGCAATGCCTTCATTCGGTACAATGTCAGCTCCATCTTACAACTTCGGTTCATTCGGTACTAACGTAAGAAGTAACAATGTTTCATTAACAAATAACAAAGTTTCAAACGCTATCAGCTTAGCAAAATCTCAAATCGGCGTTACTGAAAACGGCAACTCTAACAACTCAGCTGATGTTAACAAATACAGATTTGGTAGAGCAAACGGCAACCCTTGGTGTGCATCATTCGTTTCTTGGTGTTATGGTCAAGGTCAAAACGGTAACAATAAACAAACTTTCGGTTTTGATGAATCAACTCAAAGCATCAGAAGAAAAGCTGAAAAAGCTGGTAAATATTCAACAAAAGCATCTGGTTACAAACCTCAAGTTGGTGACTTAGCAGTATGGAAATACAACGAAAACTCTGGTCACGTTGGTATCATCTCTAAAATCAACAACGATGGTTCTTTCCAAGTAGTTGAAGGTAACTGCGGTAACGCTGTTCAAGAAACAACTCGTTCAATGGGTACTGAAGGCTTACACGGTTTCGTAAGAATGAACGAATGGTTACAAGCATAATCAATATTTTAAATAAAAAAGGCGGACTTCTTGAAAAGAAGTCCGCCTTTTTGTAACTATATCTTACAAATTTTAGCTATTTAGTCAATTTTTAAAATTTATAGTTTTTATCAATATTATAGAACTTGTAATATTAGGAAAATTTATGGATAAGAAAAACAAAGACGTATTGCACCATGTAAACCATTCTCACCAAGAGTTTGATAAAGAAACAATGAAGAAAATTTGGCAAATGGGCTTGGCGCGCTATTATGAGGTTGCCGTCGAGGAAGTTGATATGGAGAATTGGACTATCAAGGGCGAACCAATGGAAGATATTACAATTAATTCTATAAGAGAAGTTGTAAGAGCTTTAAAGGGCTAATTCTTTTTCAGCTAAAAGATAATTATAGATTGCTTGAGAACAACCACCGTTGTCACAATCATTTACTATAACATCTGCTAGAGCCTTAATGTTTTTGTTTGCGTTGCCCATAGCTATTTTTAAACCGGCTTTTTGGAAAATTCCGATATCGTTGTCGGCATCTCCAACAGCGATAGTTTCTTCAATTGGAATATTTAAGTATTCGCAAAGTTTTTCAAGTCCGACACTTTTGTCTGTGTTTTTTGATGAAATTTCAATTGAAGTTGTTTCTGCGTAAGCTGTTTCTACTTCTAAATTTGCGTCAATAATCTTTTTGAAAACGACATCGCGTTCTTCTGGAGTTCTTGTGTAGAAATTAACCTTACCAACTTCAAAAGGGGCTTTTAAAAAGTCTTCAATAAGGTTATTCATTTTCATTGCCCATTTTTGGTATTGTTCTTTATAAACTCCCATACCGTATTCTTCAATGATATCGCATTGATTTTTTTGTACGAAGGTGTCTTTGTACAAAAGTTCAATCATTACATCGTGCCCTTTTGTAAGCTCCATAAGTGTTTTAACTGTTTCAAAAGGCATTGTTTTTGTGTAAATATATTTTTGTTCTTTTAAATCGTAAACAATAGCCCCGCTTAGACAGTTTAAGTATCGCAAGTTTGGAATATCATTCACATACATTTGTAATTGAGAAGGGCATCTGCCTGTGCTTAAAATGATGATTTTGCCTTTTTCTGTAGCGTATTTTATGGCATCTAAACTACTTTTATCAATCTCTTTTTTAGAGTTTAAAAGAGTTCCGTCCATATCAAATGCAATCAATTCGTACTTTTTCATACAATTTATTCCTATGCGTCTTCAAACGTAAAAGACATACCGCTTTTATCAAAATTAACCTTGTAATCCATTTTTATCAAAAATTCTTTTATGAATTCTCTGATTTCGTCGCTATCAGTTTCAAGTGTGAAATATTGTCCACCGCATGCATCGTGAAAATGAACGTGTTCTTTGAACTTTTCACTGCACGCTTGTTTTAATTTTAAAACGTCATCAAAACTTATGATAGTCATAGGTACATTATATTATAACCTACCTTTTTTGCAATATGAAAGTGATTAGTTGGTTAATGCTTTTATTATTTTATAAAAATCTATTATTTTATCAGGGTTACTATCTAAAATTGTGTTAATTTCTTTTCTTAATATTTCTATTTCTTGGTGATGTTCAAAATGAAATAACTCGTCAGGACTAGCATTTACTCCTAAAAGAATTTTATCTAAATTG
>CALAFU010000220.1 GCA_937891325.1 uncultured Candidatus Melainabacteria bacterium
TTTTAAATAAGAATCAGCATTTGAAAATGGGATTAAAATTCTTTTTTCTTCATCAGGTAGAAAATGATGTTTGCAAAATTCAATGAACAATTCTTTTAATTTATCTTGACCTAAATAGTTTTCTTTTATTCTATAGTCAATTATTTTTGTTGTAGGTTGTGATAGGACATCTTCTTCAACGAAATTGAGTGTACCAATGATTTCGTGAGAGCCTTCACTTCTTAAGAAAAAAACATTTTCAGTTTTATCAATTTGCATCATAAAGTCTTCAAACAATTTCGAAAAGTTTGTTGTTTTATTGTTTTCTTCGATTTTGTTTTGAATTTCTTTTTTGAATTCAGTCAGTAATTTGTCAAGATTGTTCATGATTGTTTTTCCAAGTTATGAAAAATTTTAATAATTTAAGAACTTTACTATTGCCTTTTTATCAAATCCGTGTCATATTTAATCATCTAGAGTTCAATATTTAAAGGTATTTATAATGGCTAAAAGAAAAGATAGTGAAGCATTGAATGTTCAGGCTGGTAATTGCCCTAAATGCGGAAAGCATAACATAACGGCTAAATATGTAAAGAATGAAGACAAATCTATTACGCAGACTATTTTGTGTAATGATTGTGGTAATTCTATTACAGTAACTGAAGCTAATCGTTATCGTGCTGCTAAAACAGCATTAACTAAATGGGGTTATGCTGAAGGCTATGGTCCGGCTAAATTGGTTAAAGCTGAAGCAGTTAAAAAAGAAAAAACTGAATCTAAAATTACAGAAGTTAAACAAGTAGCTAAAAAAGAAGAAAAGAAAAAAGTTGCAACTGTAAAAGACGTTAAAACAACTTTTAACAGCATGCCCAAAAAGAAAGAAAAAGAAGTTATTGCTGATGAAAAAAGAATTCAGTTATCGCATGACAAAAATGAACTGTTGAAAACTTTAAAAAATGTCATTGCTAAATTTGAACAGAATAATCCAAAAGAAGATTGTCCTGTTACTTTAGGTGACTTGATGAAAGTTTATGGATTTACAAATGAAGAAATCTCATCTGTAATGTCTGTTCCTAAATATAAAAAGAAATTTCTTAAGTCACGTCAGGAAGTTATTATGTATTTGAATCAGGGTATTTCTGTTTATACTCGTGATAAAGAAGGAACTACTTTTAAATATACACCTGTTTGTAAATTGGAAGATACACAGGAAACAGCATATATGTTTGACGCAACAGGTTTATCTAATTACGCTTATATTATTGAAAATTGACACTAGGTGATTAATATTTATTTAATTACCTATTGACAATATTACATTAGATGTGATACGTTATTTTTCAAGCACAGTCTAATTGGAAGAAAATACATATGTTAACTATTACAAAATCAATGTGGTCGTTAATTTCAGATGAAGATGCTGATTTTATCAACCGTGTTAAAAAGCGTTTAACGCTTTTGTCGGCAGATGGTCAAAATCTGATTACTTTATATATGAATGTGGAAAATTCTTCTACATCACTATATGTTCAATCAGGTTGTGTTGACGATTTGATTTTACCGTATTTTCATTTCAATAATATCATTGATCAAAGAAAGATCATTGATATTGATGTAAAAGAAACAATGAAAAAAGTTAAACAGGTGTATGATGAAATGGCTTTAGCATCACCTGGTTTTGAAGTACGTGAACATCAGTTGATGGGTACTTTAAAATGTTTAATTAACAAACATGGTATTTGTGAAGCAGCAACAGGTTGTTTTGTTGGTGATACGTTAATTTTAACAAATACAGGTTTTGAAACATTGTCATCATTGAGTACGTATTTCAATGGTAAAGCTGTATTTTGTTCTGACGGTAAATTTCATAACATTATTTCTGCGCATTTATCAAAGTATGTTAAAGATACATTGAAAATTAAATTCAATGATGGTGTTGTTGTTGAATGTACGCCTGACCATTTGTTTTTGTTAAGCAATGGTAAATATGTAGAAGCTATTAATTTGTTAGCGGAATCACCGGTAGCAGGTGTTTATGGCAGTCGTATTGTTGAGCAGGTGTTTGCGGAACATTATGTTGAACCTATCCCTGTTTATGATATTGAAGTTGATTGCGACTTGCATAATTTTGCATTAAGTAATGGCGTTATTGTACATAATTCAGGTAAAACTGAAATTATTGCATCATTGTTTAAATTGATTGATGGGAAAATTCTAGTTATTAACAATCGAACGAATATTCTTAATCAGATCGAAGGTCGTGCTAGACTTCGTGGCGTTGATCGTAAAATTGAATATTTGAATAGAAACCCTGTTTTGGACAATTCGGACATTATTGTTTCAACTAATAATTTAGTGTGGAATATGGTGAAACGTCAAGATCCAAAAATCATGAGATATTTGAAAAGTGTAAGAGCTATTATCGTGGACGAATGTTTTATTGGTTCAACGAAAGTGTTAACAGAGTTTGGTGAAAAGCAAATTAAAGATATTGTTGAAGGTGAAAGGGTTTGGACATTTAATGAATTGACATCTTGTTATGAATTAAATTCTGTTGAAAAGTTAATAGAAAAACCTTTAGTGAAAAATTTAGTGAAAGTAAGCACAAAAACGAAATCTTTTGTTTGCACTGAAGATCATAAAATCTTTACTAAAAATGGTTGGAAAGAAGCGAAATATTTAACTAATGATGATTATTTATGTGAGGTTTCAGATGGTATCAAAATACGACAACACGCCTTGTTCAATGTGTGGAAAATTAATATAACATCCAACAAAGCGACAGAAGGATTATTTACGAAAATTCGGAGTTATTTATTGTTGTCAAGAATGTTCAAAAAAGAAATTGGCACAAGTGGCAAGCATAAATATGACGAAAACAAATTTGCGTCGTCGGAATATTATTTCGAAGAGGATGAAAGAACAAAACCCGATGTCAAAAGAAGAAGTTCGGGAAAAAGTAAGCAATACATTAAAAGCTATGAATTGGAAACCAAAAGTTCATGGTGGAAATGGTTGTGGGCTAACTGTTCCTCAACAAATGTTGCTAAACGAATTAGATGGTTTTGTAGCAGAGTTTGCAATAAAAACGGGTTTTTCACAAAAAGACAATTCCGGTTATCCAACGTGTTACAAAGTAGATTTGGCGAACGAAAAGCTGAAAATTGCCATAGAAGTAGATGGTTTTTCACATTGTTCTTTAAAGGCTCAAGAACGGGATGCAAAGAAAGAAAAGTTTTTAATTTCAATAGAGTGGAAAGTGTTGAGATTCAAAAATGCGGAGATTCTAAACAATGTGCAAGATTGTGTCCAGAAAGTAAAGTCTATGATTTAACGGTGCAAAATAACCATAATTATTTTGTTGAAGGATATTTGGTTCACAATTGTCATCACGGTAGCTGTCAGAGCATTGCAATACCTGCAATGATTGCAAATCCGGAATATTTAATTGGGTTTACGGCCTCGCCTTTTAAAGAAGGTGGTCAGTGCGTTGATGATATTGTGTTGAAAGCGTTGTTTGGTAATTCTTTTTATTACATCTCATCAAAATACTTGCGTGATAAAGGTTATTCGTCGTTAGTATATTCATATTATATTAATTACGCACCAAAAGCACATGTGTTTTGTCGTGGGTGTACAGATGTGTATAAGAAGTATGTTGCTGAAAACTTTAATCGTAATGAAGCAGCATATCGTTGTATAGATTTTTGTTATAGAAATAATCTAAAGATTTTAGTCATGGTTAGTCGTATTGAACATGGTAAAGCTATTCTTCGGGAAATGGAAGACAGGGGGATTAAAGCTTTATTCATGTGTGGTGGCAATACTATTTATGAAGCTACTAATGCAACAGAAAAAACTAAAAAAGGTATGGTTCAGCATGTTGTAGTAGAGCGTAAAGGTAATGCTGAAACCATTAAGAAAGCTATTCGTGAAGAAGGTTATCGTGTAATTGTTGGAAATGTTGTTTTTAATGAAGGTATCGATGTACCAGAATTTGATGTAGGTATTTTGATGGATGCAGGTAAAAACATTATTTCACATGTTCAGCGTATTGGTCGTGTGACTAGAAGAAAAGATAAAGGGCTGAATTGTTCAGTTTTCGTTGATTTTAATGATAAAGGTCATCCATATCTTGAGTCATGGGTTCGTGAACGAAAAAAACATTTGGCGGATGAGGGCATTCCAGAAATTAATGAAGATCAGTTTAAACTGTTAATTCAGAAAATGGGCGCCTCAAAGTTAGGTTGATCTGTTGGCAACATAGTTCTATTTGAAAAGGATTTGATATGGAAAACGAAAACGAAGAAGTTGTACAGGATACAACGTATGATTTTGAATTTGAAATGCAGCAGAAAATTGTTGCTTTGCTTTTTCAGGATTTTACCTATTTGTCAACAGTTGGTGTTGAATTAATTAAACCGTCTTTTTTTGATAACGTATATTTACAGAATATTTGTAAATGGATTATTACGTATTATGAACAGTATCATACAAAACCGACTGAAGCTGTTTTATTGACTGAACTGAATAATTATTCAAGCAAGTTTAATATTCCAATTTCTGAACAGGAAAATTTTGCGTCTTGCATTCGTAGTTTAACTACAACTGTAATCGATGATGCGCAGTATATTAAAGATCAAGCTTTAGATTTTGCTAAAAGTGTTGCAATGCGTGACGCTATTGGTAAATTGGTTGATATTTATGATAAATCACATGATTACGAAAAAGCTGTAACTATTATTGAAGATGCTTTATCAGTTGGCGCAGGTGCTAATTTAGGTTTGGATTTGCTCGATTCGCTTTATGAATTACCGCAGATGTTGCGTGAAAGTTATAGTCGAGATCAAATGTTTATGACAGGCATTCCTTCACTTGATGATGCTTTTGGTGGTGGTATTGCTAAAGGTGAATTGTATGTATTTTGTCTTGCAGGTGATACAAAAGTCAAAACAAATAAAGGTTTTTTTGCAATTAAGGATTTGGTAGATAACTTTAAAGATAAAAAAGCATATTCAGTAGATGAAAACGGCAATACTTTTGAAACTGATATTTATCGTGTTTGGAAAACTAGAGATACTGATGAGTTGATGGAATTGACGTTTGATAATGGTTATACGATTAAATGTACACCAGATCATAAATTTCGTATCACAAACCCTAAAGCGGATGACAAAACTGTTATTTGGTCTGAAGGTGTGGCATATAAAAAAGCGGAAGATTTAACTGAAGATGATGAATTTTAAAACATTAAAGGTTGACGAACTGTCTGATTTTGTGATAACATCACTGAAGTTTTTATACAAAAACGATTTGGATTATGTTCTGAAGTTGGGGTTAAGCGAGGAAGTTATTGATGAAATTAGTAAATAAAAAACGTATTCACCTTGATGAAAAGGTTCCTGTTTATAATTTGACAGTCGATAACAAGTATCATAACTTCGAGTTAAGTCATTGTTTTTACAGCAAAAACTGCGGTGCTCCTGGTCGTGGCAAAAGTAAGTTCTTGAGTTTTTTGGCATATCAGGCAATATTTCAGAGGCGCCCTGTTGTTTATTTTTCGTTTGAATGGTCCGAGAAAGAAGTGTTGTCAAACATTATTTCGTGTGCAACTGGCATGTCAATGCGTGATTTGTTAGACGAGTCACAAATAGACAAATACAAACAGCGCGTTCAGAAGATTAAGTATTGGGCACCTAATGTAAGAACGATTTACTATTCTAATAAAACGGTATCTGCGAACCATTTGAGAACATATTTAACGAAGTTGCATTCATTGGAAAATTTTGATCCAGGTTTGATTATTGTTGATTATGCGGATTTGATGTTGCCTAATAAACAGACAAAAAGGTCATCTGAAAGTACGTATGAAGAAATGGGTACAATCTTTTATGACTTGAAAGCATTGGCTGATCAGTTTAATTGTCCAGTTGTTACAGGTTCACAATTAGGTAAAGCGGCATGGAATACTGAAGACAATGAAGTCGCATCACAGGATATGTTAGCAGATTCGTCTAGAAAGGCACATGTTGCATATGGTATTGTTACACTGAACCAAACGCGTGAAGAATCTGACAATGGTAAGATGCGTCTATATGTTGCTAAAGCACGTCGTGGTAAAACAAATACAACTGTATATGTAGATTTTGATAAATCAATAAATTTTGTTAAAGAATGTGAACCATATGACGTTAAAGAAATGAAGAAAGCAGCTAATGGCGGTAAATAATGGACGATGTACGTGTTGAAAGTTTAAGGGATATTGACTTAACAGCGAATGTAGATCAGTATGTTACGCATTGCCCAAATTGTAGAATGTTAGGTAAACGTAATGACGATTACAAGTTGAGTGTGTCTCTTGAAAAAAACGTGTTTCATTGTTATCGTTGCGGGTGGTCGGGTCGAGCTGATCAGCTGTTACAAGGGTATGTGAACGGCAGTGCGTTATTAAGATATAAATTAGATTCGATTGATACTAAACAACGCGCTCGTTATACATCATCTAGTGGTTTATTAATTCAAGCTGAACTGATTGATTTTGATAATGTTGCGATCAAAATTGATCGTTCATTTGTTAATGCTGTTGAGTATTTAAAGTCTAGACATATTACTTTTGAAGAGATCCAGAAGTATGATATTCGTATAGGACAAGGTAGGTATCGTGGAAGAATTGTTGTTCCTACATTTGATTTGAACAACAATGTTGTTTATTTGGTTGCACGTGATTATGTGTCTGAAAACCCTGAAGCTAAATATATTAATCCGCAAGGAAGCCACAAGTCTTTTGCAGTGTGGAATATTCAGAATGTACCTGTTAATGGTAAAGTGATTGTGACTGAAGGTGTGTTTTCAGGTATTGCAGCTAATAGAAATACACCTGAAGATGTTACAGCTATTTCTATTTTTGGTAAAGCTTTAGCTGATACACAAGCAAGGATTATTGCGTCGAAAAAACCAATCGAAGTATCTTTTAGTTTCGACGGGGATGTTTCTTTGAATGAAATTAGAAATAACTATCAGATATTGCGTAAATATTATAATGGAAAGGTTACTTTAATTAAATTAATTAATGAAGAAGATCCTGATAATATGAAGCCGGAAACATATTTAGATAGGTATCAAAAGAGAACGGAATTTAGATATTTATCAATGCC
>CALAFU010000221.1 GCA_937891325.1 uncultured Candidatus Melainabacteria bacterium
ATCAAGACGGTTTGACAAATTATGTCAAAATAACTCCATTTTTACCAACTAGACCAATTTCAGCAATCTTTTCTAACAAGGTAAAAAGCAAAGCCTTTACAAGATTTCTAGAAATTTTAAAAGATACTTTAAATAAAGCATAAATATAATTATATATATATATATAATTATGATATGGACATGCAACTTTTGTCTGAATATTTGGAATACCTTGAATTAGAGCGAGGATTGGCGAAAAATACGATTGATGCCTATCGTCGCGATTTAATCATGTTTTTAGATTATTCAAATGTTGAGGATTTGAATTCTATTACAAGAATGGGCATAAATACTTATATTTGCTATTTGCACGAAAACGGCTACAACCCAACAAGTGTAATGCGAAAGATTGCATCTATTCGAGGTTTTTTCAAATGGCTTTGTGCAAATGAACTTTGTAAAATTGACCCAACACTTACAATAGAACGTCCAAAATTACCGCAAAAGTTGCCAAAGGTTATGACAATATCAGAGATTGAAGAACTTTTACGCGATAATCTTACAAAAATGCAACGCGTAATCATTGAACTTCTTTATGGTTGCGGACTTCGTGTTTCTGAACTTGTTGGATTAAAAATAAACAATTTTGACCTTTATGCCAAATATTTAACGGCTTTTGGTAAAGGTTCAAAAGAACGTATTGTGCCTTTAGGCTCAAAAGCAATTGATGCAATTAAAAATTTCTTACCGGAAAGAGATTTTTTACTTAAAAAGTATCGTCTTGATACAAAACAATTGCTAATAAACGAAAAAGGTCATAACGTTACGCGTCAAGAGGTCTATAATTTTATCCACGAACGTGGTAAGAAAATACACAAAAATATCTCACCGCACACACTTCGACACTCATACGCAACACATTTGTTAGAAAATGGCGCAGATTTGAGAGTTGTGCAAGAACTTTTAGGGCACAGTGATGTTGCGACAACTCAATTATATACACATATCAGTAAGAAACGTCTTAAAGATGTTTACTTTGCAATTAACGGAAACATTTAATGAATATTACAGCAGGAAAATACAAAGGTCAAAAAGTTACAGCACCTGACGAAACAATAACTCGTCCAACACTTTCAAAAGTTAGAATGGCAGTTTTTAATACGCTACAAGCTCTAATAGATTTTGAAGGGGCTAGTTTTCTAGATATGTTTGCAGGTTCTGGAATTATGGGGCTTGAAGCTCTATCAAGAGGGTTTGAGCATGTTGTTGCAATTGAAAAAAATCCGAAGGTTTATAATATTTTGCTAAGCAACTATAAAGCCCTAAAAGTTAAGCCAAATGTTTTAAAAGGCGATAGTCTAAAAGTAATTCCGCAGGAACATTTTGACGTAATCTACATTGATCCGCCATACTATTCTGGAGTTTATGAACAAGCTCTAGAAGTTTTACCAGATTGTAATATTGTAATTTTAGAACATACAACTGATGTTGATTTTTTGGGTTACGAAGTAATTAAACAAAAAAAATACGGTGATAAAACATTGACTTATTTAAGGAAGGCATAAACTAAAGTATAAACCAAAAGTGGCGGTTTGCAAAATGAAAACCGCCACTTTTGGTTATAATTATTAATTCATTGAATTAAGCTGCTTTAGCTTCTTGATTTTGTTGTTGAGCTTGTGCTAATTCGCTGAAATCACGCATAACGTGTTTTTTACCTTTTTTCTTAGATTTACCTGTTCTTGTTGGTTGAGCAGTAGCTTCAGATTTTTGAGTTTTTTCTGATTTTTTACCTCTTTTAGAACCTGTTGCTGCATCTAATTCAGCGTTACCTTTGTAAGAA
This sequence comes from uncultured Candidatus Melainabacteria bacterium, assembly GCA_937891325.1. Lineage (GTDB taxonomy): Bacteria > Cyanobacteriota > Vampirovibrionia > Gastranaerophilales > Gastranaerophilaceae > UBA6984. The sequence goes on from CALAFU010000221.1 coordinate 1,823, forward strand.
CCTTGGTAACCACCAGCAGCGTTTGCTCTTTCTTTAGCATCTGCTTTTGGTTTTGGTAAACCGCGTTCTTCACGAGCTTTATCGATTTCTTCAGGGTTTTTAACTGTTAAGATAACTTTGCCACCTGTTTCTCTTTCGATAGCATCTTTTAAATCTACAGGATAATCGTCGTAGTTGCCACCGATTTTACCTTTGATAATTTCTTCAGTTACTGCATCTGCGTTAACTTGAATGTTATCTGGCATGTTTGGATATCTTTTCATCCATTCGTCATAAGACATGTTGCCACGAGAACCGTTACATTCTTGGCATTCGCCCATGTAGTTATTTGTTGCGTTAGGACCACCTTTTGATTTTGGGTGAATGTGTTCAGCTGTAACAACTGCTTTTTGAATTAATCTTTTAGCAAATCTTACATCTGAACCACCATGACCGTAATCGCTTAACATTTTACCGATGATTTTTTCAGATTCTGGTAATTGAACAGCAACGTCTAAGATTTGGTGTACGTTTTTGTGAGCAACACCTTTCTTTTCTGTATCAACGATTTGGCTTAAGAAATCAGTTCTGTTAAATCTGCTGCCAACACCTGATTTTGGTCTTCTTCTGTCGTTAACACCAACACCAAATGTTTTAGCTAATTCGCGTTCGCATAAACCTTGAACGATATTCTTTTCACCTAATAATTCTTTTGATTTTTCGCTTGTTCTTTTTAAAACATCAATTTGCTCATCTCTTAAAATTTGTGCAGGATCAGCATTTGTTCTAGAAATTGCAGTTGTCAAAGTTGCATCTGGCATATTTTTAGTTTGTTTTTGAATATAGTGAACAATAGCTTTTTCTTCTGCTCTGAAGTATGGCATGTTGTCTTTTAAAACTTGGTTTAATTCTTCACCAACAGCCTTGCCAGCTCTTAGTGCGAAATCATCAGTTTGTTTGTTAGTCATCATTGGACGACCACAACAAGTGCAAGGCATATCTTCTAATTCTTTTACTTTGAAGTTAGAAGTTGAGCATGGGAAACCTGTGAAGTTAACCATTTGTGCGCCCATGAAATAATTTCTTGCAATTTGAGAAGCTCTAGATTGATTTTTTTCATCAAATGGATTTGAAACTTTAGCTTCTTGTGCTTTTGAGTCTAGTTTGTTTGTGTTTTGTGCTTTTGCTACTGTTGAAATTGGTGTAGCAGCCATGATTCTTTGAACGTGCATTGTGAGACCTTACCTTACCTTCTTAATCTTTTTTGATTTGTGTTTATTTAATTAAATTGAGACCTTTTATCTTTTTCTATATTTATTATAATACAAAAATAAATTTTAAATCATCTAATTGTATAGTTTTGTTGCAAATTTAAAATTATTTTTTTCTTCTTGGTGTAGGTTGAGGTTTTGGCAAACCTCTTTCTTCTCTTGCTTTTTCAATTTCTTCTGGGTTTTTAACCTTCAATTGAACTACACCATCTGTTTCTTTTGCAACTGCTTTTTTCAAATCGACAGGATAATCATCGTATTTGTCGCCTAAGTTACCATTAATAATTCTTTCTGTAACTTCATCAATGTTTCTTTGAATACTACGAGGCATGTTTGGATAATTTTTCATCCATTCTGAATATGGCATGTGACCACGTTTAGAGTTGCAATCACCACATTCTGACATATAGTTTGCGGTGTTGTCAGGACCACCTAAAGTATCTGGGTGAATGTGTTCTGCTGTTGCGATTGCTGGTTGAGCCAATCTTCTTGCAATTTGAGCGTCGTTTTTATCACCGTGACCGTATTTTACAATAAATGCTTCAATTGATTCTTGAGACATTGGTAATTTTACTGCTGTATCAAGCAATTCTCCTGCCAAATTTTTATCTTCTAATTTGTCAACTGTCTTTGCAAATGTTTCCAAGAATGGAACTCTTTCAAAGTGTTTTTTGTCTGTACTGTTATTAATATCTTTGATAGCTTGGTCAACAACTTTTTGAACTGCGTTGTCTTTGCCCAAAACTTCTGCTTTTTTAGAAACTTCACCTAAAACATTTTTTTGTTCCTTTTCTAGTAGAACTTTTGCGTTTGGTGAATAATGACTCATCAAACCGCTCATTGATAGTTTAGGATTCTTTTTAGAAGTTTCCATAATAAAGTTTGCAACTGCTTTTTCAGTGCCTCTAAAGTATTCCATATTTGCACCTAAAAGTTTTTGCAAATATTCACCTGTTGCACCGGTTGCATTCTTTTCAAAATTATCAACACCTTTGCTAGTCATCATCATACGACCACAACAAGCACAAGGAATGCCTTCTTCTTTCTTAACTATAAAATCACTTTTAGAACAAGCGTAACCTTTAAATGCTACAAGCTGTTCACCTCTAAAGTAGTTAGCAATCGCTTGAGAACCTTTTCTGTCATCAGTTGAAACTTGAGGTTGAGCAATTGGGTTTGTTTGGTTTTTAACTACGGCATTTAATTGTTTTTGAGGTTGAACGTATGTTGAAGCAACATCTACTGTTCTAAAATTCATTTTTTACACACTTTGCAAGTTTAGTAAATTGACACTTTTTACAACGTCGGTAAAAAATTTTTTTGCTAGTTTTTGACTAAATTTTTACAATAGTTTATAATGTAAAAACTACACTAATTCAGCGTCTCACCCGATTGGGGGATTTTTATATTTTTTGATTGTAAATTTGTTGAAAAAAAAATTGTTTATGTGAGAATTGTTGTGGAAGATTAATTTTTTTTAGTGAAGGAGAAGAAATGAAAAAAGTATCTACTTTACAAAAAACATTGATGGCATCATTGCTTTCATTGTTCTTTGTATCTGCTCCTGCGTTCGCAAGTGAAGCAGATTTAGTCGTTCCAGAAATTGCTAAACATTATCCTCTAGGACACACATTACTATTAATTGGTATTGCTGTTTCAGTTCTAGGCTTAATCTTCGGTTTAATTGCATTTGCGCAAGTTAAAAAAATCGAAGTTCACGAATGTATGGCTAATGTTGGTAACACAATTTTTGAAACATGTAAAACATACCTTATTCAACAAGGTAAATTCTTAATTGCATTAGAAATCCTAATTGGTTTATGTATTGCATTTTACTTTGGTGGATTAGCTAAAATGGGTTGGCAAGGCGTTCTAATCATTTTAGCTTTTTCTGTAATTGGTATTTTAGGTTCTTACGCAGTAGCTTGGTTCGGTATTAGAATGAACACATTGGCTAACTCAAGAACTGCATTTACTGCATTAAAAGGTAACCCATTAAACATCTTGAACTTACCTTTAAAAGCTGGTATGTCAATCGGTGTTGTATTGGTATCAATCGAATTAATTTTGATGTTAGTAATCTTGTTATTTGTTCCTGGTAACATTGCAGGCGCTTGCTTCATCGGTTTCGCAATCGGTGAATCTTTAGGTGCATCTGCTCTTCGTGTTGCTGGTGGTATTTTCACAAAGATTGCTGATATCGGTTCAGACTTAATGAAAATTCAATTCGGTATTAAAGAAGACGATCCTAGAAACCCTGGTGTAATCGCTGACTGTACAGGTGATAACGCTGGTGACTCTATCGGACCTACAGCTGACGGTTTTGAAACTTACGGTGTAACAGGTGTTGCCCTTGTTTCATTCATCTTGTTAGCTGTAAAAGGTGACGTAAACCAATGTCAATTATTGGCATGGATTTTCACAATGAGATTCTTAATGATTGTTACTTCAATCGTTGCTTATTGGGTTAACGGTTTATTCACAAAATTATATGCAGCAAAAACTGCTAAGTTCGATTTCGAACAACCTTTAACAAACTTAGTATGGATTACATCAATCCTATCAATCGCTATGACTTATGGCGTAAGCCACTGGTTATTAGCTCCTATGGGCGGTAACTTATGGTTAGTATTATCAACAATCATTTCTTGTGGTACTGTTGGTGCTGCTTTAATTCCAGAAGCTACAAAGAAATTCACTTCACCTCAAGCATTACACACAAAAGAAGTTGTAACTGCATCTCGTGAAGGTGGCGCATCATTAACAATCCTTTCAGGTATTGTATCTGGTAACTTCTCAGGTTTCTGGATTGGTGCTGTAATCGTATTATTAATGGGCTTAGCTTATGCAGCTAGCTTGTTCATTCCTGAAGCTACAATGGTATATCCGTCAGTATTCGCTTTCGGTTTAGTAGCATTTGGTTTCTTAGGAATGGGACCTGTTACAATCGCAGTTGACTCTTATGGTCCTGTAACAGATAACGCTCAATCAGTATATGAATTATCATTGATTGAAACTATTCCAAACGTTGGCGAAGAAATTGAAAAACAATACAATTTCAAACCTGACTTTGATAATGCTAAGAAATTCTTAGAAGAAAATGATGGTGCTGGTAATACATTCAAAGCAACTTCTAAACCGGTATTAATCGGTACAGCTGTTGTAGGTGCTACAACTATGATTTTCTCATTAATCTTAGTAATTCAAAACGTATTAGGTATTCAACCTGAAATGATTTTGAATATGTTAAACCCATACACATTACTAGGCTTCATTGCTGGTGGTGCTGTAATTTATTGGTTCTCAGGTGCTTCTATGCAAGCTGTTACAACAGGTGCATATTCAGCAGTTGAATACATCAGACAACATATTAAATTGGACTCTGATGAGCAATCAGCAAACATTTCAAACTCAAAAGAAGTAGTTAAGATTTGTACTCAATATGCTCAAAAAGGTATGTGGAACATCTTTATTGCATTGTTCTCATTCGCTTTAGCATTAGCATTCTTATCAGCTCCTTTGGGCGTAAATGTTCACCCGGTATCATTCTTCGTAAGCTACTTAATTGCAATCGCTGTATTTGGTTTATTCCAAGCAGTATTCATGGCTAACGCAGGCGGATGCTGGGATAACGCTAAGAAAATTGTTGAAGTTGACTTAGCAGAAAAGGGAACTCCATTACACGATGCAACAGTTGTTGGTGATACAGTTGGTGACCCATTCAAAGATACTTCTTCAGTAGCTATGAACCCAATCATCAAATTCACAACATTGTTCGGTTTGTTAGCAATGGAAATTGCAATCAACCCAGCATTCCAAAAATATGCTCCTGTAGTAGGTGGTATATTCTTGGTAGTAGCATTAGTGTTCGTATGGAGAACATTCTATGCTATGAGAATTCCAGAAAGAAAAGACTAATGAATTAGTTAATAATTTCTAAAGCGTGGCAGGTTTGTTTCAAACCTGCCACGCTTGTTTTTATAAGTCTATAAGACTTAAGACAATAAGACGATAAGTCACTTATAATTAAAATGACAAATTAATAATAGTACGACTTATCCACTTAACCCTTATT
>CALAFU010000222.1 GCA_937891325.1 uncultured Candidatus Melainabacteria bacterium
CGGTTTCTGTTTGCATATCTTCTCCTTATAATTTTGGTTCACAAAACTATTATAAAATTGTGGCGTGTCAGAATTGGACGTATTATTTTTTATAACGTTTTGACACTAATTTTAAGGCATCTACATATTCTTTTCGTAATTCTTTTGGTGCTAAAATTTCCACTTTATCGCCCCAACGGAAAACATGCCACATGATAGATTTATCACCGCTTGCCTTAAAACGTACGATTACAGAACCGTCTGGCTCTTGTTCAACTTTTTGGCTTGGGTGGAAGTTATAAGTCATAACATCTTCTGCAATTTCTTTATCAAATTTCAATTTTACGTTTAAAATTTTGCCAAAGTAAGCACTAAATGAGCGTTTTGAAAATTCTTCTAGGTTGAAATCACCTCTATCAAAATTTGTCATGGTAATTTTCAAATCAGTAAATTTATTCAACAAATATGTATAAATTCCGTCACCTTTTGCTTTTTCACGTGCAATCAAGTATATTTTTTCGCCATAAATAAGCCCCAAAGGTTCAATATAACGAATTTTGTCATGGTATTTGCCTGTAACAATCAAGCATTTTTTCATCGCTTCTCTAATAGTGATAAGAATTTCATCGCTAATGTGATATTGAATAGTTTGTCTCACGGCATAACCTTCTGTTTGCAAAATCAAATCAATATTATTTTCGATATTCTCCAAACCTTTTTTGCTCAAGGTTTTAATTTTTTCAGTAACTTTTTCCAACAATTCTTTCATTTCGCCGTTTGTTGTACGTTTTTGGAATTGTTCAACTGTCGCAATTTCTTCAGGTGTAAAATGCACCATTTCCTTAATAGAATAATCAACAAAGCCCCAATGCTTTTTGTGTCCGTCAATGTAATCAATTTCTTGAACTTGCGGAAATACATTAGTTAGCCCATCTCTCATTCTTTCAGCTGTTCTTCGTGAAACATTATATCTTTCGATGATATCGTCCAGCGTAATCCCCAAAGGCTTTGAAGACATAAATGTAGCCAAATCAATAAGGTCTGAAAGTCTTGAATATCTTGGTTTATCAGTTGTCATAAAATCCCCTTTTAAAAATAAAAATATACGACCAATTTTGTCACTAACAAAATGTATCATACCATAAAAAGGAGAAATTATGAACATTTTAGCATTTTTATTCTTTGTATATTCTGTAAAAAAACTATGCGTAAACATTTAATTTATTTTTTATGTGTTATAAAATTGTTATATGAAAAAGATTTTATCAATATTTATAGCACTAATAATCGGCAGTTGTGCGTTTGCAAAAGAAAAATATTCTTCAAACGTACCGAAAAACACTTACGTTTATGCAAAATTCCACAATGATTGGTATGCAAAAGATGTGAAATTAGATCAACCTGTAATCGCTCGATTAACAGAGCCTTTTGTTATCAGAGGAAAAGAATTAGCGCCGAAAGGAAGTTTTTTAAAGGGTAACGTTTCAGCTATTTCAAAATCGCCTCTAATATGGAAAAGCGGACAACTTACAATAAACTTTTACGAAATATATTTGCCTGACAAAGACGAAGCAATCCAACTTGAATGTTTTGATACAATTCTAAAACTTCCACTATCAACACTTATGGATAGAGGTGTAGTTTCTATGGGAAATCTTCCATTAGGTTATTTTAACAATCAAGAACTTACAAAAATGATTAAAAGTGACAGTCTATTTTTAGAAGATTATGAAGTTCTAATCGAGGAAGACAAAGAGATTAAGGTCAAAGTAAAAAATTATTTATACGACTTTGATTTTACCGACCGAATTTGACGTACGGTACATGTACAATAAAAACATACTAAAGGATACGTTATGTATCGTCGTCCAATAAAATTTTGCCCGTTTTGTGTTTGTAACGGGCTTTTCTTTTGCAAAAATTATTTCTTTTTGATGTATAATCAAATTATAGACGAGGTATAAATATGAATTTAATTAAAAATCTAATCAAAAATTTAGCAATTTCAATCATCAACACAGCACTAACTATTTTCATCTGCTATTGGAACATTATGGCGATTATCAACGCTTTTCAAACTCCAGATGCTGATTGGAACCAAGTTTGGACTTATTTAGTTTGTTCTGTTGTAATTTTAGTAATTATGTGGATTTCAGCTTTTCTAAAATTCTTAAAAAGATTAGCATTTGTAATCCTTGTATTACTTTTAATCGGTTGGTTCTACCTACCACAACTTTTGCCTAACGTTACAAACAACATGTGTGTAACAATGGGTTCTTGCAAGGAAGGTACAGAGATTAAAACAGCCGTTTCTGGTAAAATAGTTATCAACAAGCAAACATGCCTTCAAAACAAATGGCAATGGGACGACAAAAAACAAGTTTGCAAAACAAAATAGGAATTTAACTTAATGAAAAATATTATAAACGATATTAAAAATATGGTTACAGGCAAAAAAGAAATCTCTACAAAAGATGCTTTTGCGCTTATGAACAAAGAACTTGAAGAGGCTGAAAAAGCATACGGCAAAAATATTTTTCCTGATGACAAAGTTCTATCACCTGAAGAGGTTCACTATCAAGCGTTAAAACTTGAAACTGGTGCGCCTTTTGAAAAAATTCAAGAACACTATGCAAAACTAAAAAAGAAATACAATCCTGAATTGTTTAAAGATAATGAAACTAAGTACGAAAAAGCCAAAGAACTTGATGCTCGTGTAGAATTCGCTTACAGCTATTTCAAACAAAAGTTCGGAATTGAATAAGGGCATATTTATCACAAATAATAGTTTTTTATTGGAAAGACATTGCGATTCTAAAACAAGTTCAAAATGACATTAAGATTTTATGCTAAATATTATGTCACCCTGAATTTATTTCAGGGTCTCTGCAATGTAAGATTCTGAAACAAGTTCAGAATGACATTAGAGTTTTATACTAAATTTTATGTCACTATGATTGTGGAATTTTGTAGGATTACATAAAAAAGGAAGCGCCGTTGCAAAGCAACGGCGCTTCCTTTTTTATTGACTTTTATTTTGTAGTTGGTGTACTTGGTGATGGTGGAAACTTAATAGGTGGAATTTCCAACTTCGGAATATCAAGTTTGAACTTCTTTGGCTCATTTTTTTGAAGTGGATTATTTTGATACATTTCGTCCAATTTCGCCATTGTTCGAGGGAAGTATTGTTGCAAATATTGTGTTCTTAGAGTAAGCAATTCGTTTGTCAATGGAGTATTATGGATTGCGTTACCTTCAGCAACAGTTTCTTTTAAACCACCTGTAGGTCCACTATAGTGAGTCAATGTATTAATGAAGTAGTCGACATGTTCTCTTTGAGCATCTGGGAAGGCCTCGTTAAAGGCTTGCTTCTCTTGATTGTATATTTCTTGAACCTCTTTATTTTGAGAAATCATTTTATCTATTGATTGAAGCATTTTAATTGGACTTTGCATATCTGCATTTTTAAAGTCTTTTGCATGACCTAGTTCATGAAGCACGACAAACAAATCATCTCCTGAATGAAGAGATCTATCTGTTGGTTTGTAGTATGAACTTAATTCATTCTCCATACCTTCAATATTATCGATTGTTTCACTCATTTCTAGCAACTCATCACCGGACAAACGTTTTAAAGATGCAATAATTTTATCTTTATCACCTTGAATTTTGCCTAAATCAATTGTTGCAGTTTTCTTTTCATCTTGGTCACAAGTTACGGTTAATTTGTCACCTTGAACCTTCATTGTATAACTTTTATCATTAAAGGTAGATCTAAACTCATTATCAGATACAACTTCAAAAGTCTTTTTATTATCTAACAAGACTTCACCCTCTTTTGTTGTAATCTTGTAGTGCATATAACGATTACCTTTAGGGTCATCTTTGTATTTATATTGAGTTCTTGTACCATCTAAAGATTCCATATCTTTTTTAACAACAACTTTTCCGCTTTTCTTTTTAGTTGCATCACTTATTGTTTTAACACCGTCCTCTGTTAAAATATCAACCGTATTAACACCCTTAACTTTTGAAGGACGAGAATATTCTCTTGAAATCATTGTTCCATCTTCTTTCATTTTAGAGCGTAATTCATAAGTACCTTGGAAGGTTTTTATTTTCTTACCTTCACTATCAACTTCGTCTAGTTCGACTGTATCATAACGAACTTTAGAAACAGTATTGGTTTTTAAGTCATAAGCCTCTTGAATTCTGTATTTTTCGCCTTTTTCGTCTGTATATTCTGTTAAGTTTTCAACAGAACGAACATTCAAATCTTTGTCTAAAACTTCAGAATTCATTTCAAAACTATAGTTCAATGCGGTCATTTTATAAGCAGATTGGTCATATTTATCGTTTACAAGACTCAACATGAACACCTTGTCCTTACCACCAGCCTGCTCTTGCATATCTAGTGCGTGTTGATGAATTTTATCAATTTCATCATTATTAAAAATCATAGTAATTGCGGCTATATTTGTACCAGACAATTTTGTATCTAAAAACTTTTTAGCTTGTTCTAACTGCTCAGGAGTTAGTTTTTTCAAGGCTTCTGCGTCTTTGCCTGTATATCCTTTAAACTCTTCAGGCAACACATCAGTTTTAACCTCTCCTGCTTGAGGTTGGTTTACAAAAAACTCTGTTCCACTAAATAACGAATTTGAGGCATCTGCAGCTAAACTAACTCTTGCGCCTACATCTACGTTACTAAAAACACCTATACTAGGCTCTGGCGCTGTCCCTTGGTGTTTTTGAGCCTCTTTTTGCTTTATGATTTGTTGTTGAACACTTCTTACTTCGTTTGTCGACATGCACACCTTCCTTAAAACTTGATATTTATTAAAGTATGATAAATAAAAAAATTGCCTTTTTTGTAAATTAATGTAACTACTTTTTGCTATTGATAATGATGAAAACACCTGCAAATACTAGCAACATGCCGATTACTTTTGCTATTGATATTGATTCACCAAACAATAAAATACCTAAAACTGTTGCTGTCAAAGGTTCTAATGCACCTAAAATTGCTGTTTTTGTTGAACCGATAAATTTTATTGCAATTGTAATTGTTTCTAATGAAATTATAGTCGGAATGATTGCAATACATATTGCTAAAAACCATTCTTTAGGGGTATTCAAAATTTGCAAGTTTGTACAGAATTTTGTACTTATTACATAAACTGAAATACCAAACAGCATTACATAAAAAGAAAGTTTATCTCCGCGCAAATGCTTTACCGCAGGGATTTTTTTTACACCTACCATATAAATTGCATAGGATAATGCTGAAACAAAAATTAAAACAAGTCCCAATAGGTTAATACTTGAACCGCTTTTTGCATTTGATAAAAATAGAATTCCTAAAGCAGTTATGAACATTGCGCCGATAACAGGAAATGACAATTTTTCTTTAAAAAACATAGCCATTATCATTGCAACCATTACAGGATATACGAACAGTATTGTACACGCAATTCCTGATTCAATATACCTAAACGAAACAAACAACGTTATTGATGACAAGGAAAAAGTTAAACCTAAAATAAATAACGCTAATGCCTCGTCTTTATTGATTTTTAAAGATATTTTTTTGACAAATTTTAGCCAAAAATAATATATCAAAGTTGCAATGAAATATCTAAAAAACAGTACAGAACTAGCACCAATACCACAAGCATACAAAGGTAACGCAAACAACGGATTTGTACCGTAACTTACTGATGCCAAAACACCGTTTATATAACCTTTTGTTTGTCTTGATGTTGTCATTCCAACCGCCTTTTTACAGCGAAAATCTTATATCAAAATTATTTTAAAATCAAGTGATAAAAAAGGTTGTAACTATTTGTTAATACTGAACTTTGAAGGTCTTGTTTCTACACTGATAATTGCAACCATTGTCCAGAAAATAAAGTGGATTTGTGGTCTGAAAAATACAGTATCAACAAAGCCATGAACCATCAAGCCGATGATTGAAGCCACAGCAACAGTTGTAAAAATCAATGATTTCGTATCATTTGAGTATTTAATATGTTCAAAAGCTTTATACAAAGCTAATCCTAAGAAAGCTAGGAAGGCAAGTAATGCAAAAATTCCGCTTTCAACGGCTGTTTCTAAGTAAATATTATAAGCACTTAAAGCATCAAAACCTGTTTTCATGTACAAGCCATAGATTTCACGAAAGTTTTGGTTTCCTAAACCAATTCCAAGTAACCAATTATCCTTGAACATATCAATACAAGAATGATAAACATTAAATCTGAAAGAGTTTGAGCTATCGGTTCTCATTGCAAAAATTGACAAAATTCTTGCTCTAAGTGAAGCCTTTGCAAGAATTAAAAGTGTTCCTAAAGCTACCGCACCGCCAACTACTGACATGTATAATTTTTTATAATCGTTCCAGAAGAATTTTGCTGAAATTCCAACAAGAGTTAAAATTATTGCAAAAAGTCCTAAATATGAACCTCTACAACCTGTTGCGAATAACACGTACATTGAAAGTAGTGTTAAAACAAGCAAGCCGATAGAGTTTTCATAACGTTTGTTATAAACTTCATGAGCCAAGATACCGAACATTACAGGGATTGTTGCCACCATATATCCGCCCATAAGGTTTGGATTTAGAGGTTTTAAAGTTCCGTAAACCCTTGACATTACTTGCTCTGGGTTCAAGTATGATGTATCTTGCCAAGTAGAGATTTCGTCCGGTCTAATTACTGATTGCAAAATGCCTTGAATAGTTTCATAAGACACGCAAGCGCCTATTGTAAGTAATATCCACCAAACTTTGTCTTTATTGTTTTTTAAATATTGTACTAAAGATAAGTAAAAACCAAAGTACACAACTAATTTTAAAAATCCATGCAAGCTCAAGCTAAACATTGTTGAGCCAAACAAGCTAACAATTACCAACATAAAATATGCTAGTAAAAAGATTTCAAACTTATTACATTCTAACTTTTCGCCCTTTTTAACTAATAATTTGATAAAAGTTAAAACAATCGCAATCATCGCAAAAATGGCAATCTTTTCAGATTGAGCGAAAGTCGAAACAAGAAAGACCGCTAATATTGAGTACAATATTAGCGTATCTAACTGTTTAAAAATAAAACTGCTGTTATACAAACCTTCTGTTTTAGATTGAATGAATGTAAAAAGTTTATTAAACATCGTTTATTAACCCATATTTTCTTCTTGTTTGTTAACGTTTGGTTGAGCAGGCGCACCTTGTTGAGGAGCTTGTTGTGGTGCTTGTTGACCATATTGAGGTTGACCGCCTTGAGGTGCTGTCGGTTGTAAAATTCTAACATCTGAAACAGTACCGTTCAATTTGTAGCTTGGACCTTCTAATGTTACAGGCAAACCGATTTTAATTTTGTTACCGCCGATAACTGCGCCGTCTTTTGTAATTTTAGCTTTGTCAACAATAATTGTAACAACCATATCGTATAAGAAGGCTTGAGAATAGTCATCAACCATAACAAATGGTTCTTTACCATTACGAGGGTTAGGCATTACTGTCTTTTTAGAATCCATTCTAACATCTGCAACTTTTAAATTTGTATAAGGAACATTTCTGATTGTAATAAATGTTTCTGAATTTGGAAGAATTGGAGATTCATTTGTAGTAAGAGTTACACCTCTTAAAAATACTTGAAATCCAATTGTTGCAGTTGCTTCAATCTGTTTATCTGCTGTTTGACGGAAGTGAGAGAATGTTAAAACTCCTACGATAAGTGCTAAAACAATACCACCCACGATAATCCAATCAGTCGTATTTACTTCTTTTAAAAGTTCTTTTAATTTTTCCATTTTATTCTCCTTTTAAATTGATTTTTTCTAAAGTTTCAAGTATTTCATCAACAGTTGTTGTTGCGCAACCAAATTGTTTGATAACAATACTTGCAGCCACATTACCAATAACCGCTGCATAAACAGGTTCTGCACCGATTGCAAGCCCTAATGTATAAAGCGCTGTAACTGTATCACCAGCACCTGTAACATCAAACACTTTTGAGCGGTTAAATACAGGGATTTTTTCAGATGTACCGTCAGAGTTTACAACTACCATACCGTCAGAACCACAAGTGATTAAAACAGCTTTAGCGTTTGTTTCTGAGATAATTTCTTTTCCTGCTTTTGTAATATTTTCAAAAGAATCCAACTCATAGCCAACAAATTTTTGTGTATCTGGCAAGTTTGGAGTCATTGAAGTTACGTTTTTGTAGTTTGATAAGTCTTTTTGAGCATCGACTACGATAACTTTGTTATATTTATTGGCTAATTCAACTGCTTTATTTACGACATTTTGAGTTAAAACGCCAATGTGATAGTCAGATAAAATTACTGCATCATGCTCTGGAATTGCTTTTTCCAATTCTTTAATAATTTTATCTTCTGTTTCTTTTTTGATAGGAGCTTTTGTTTGTCTATCAATTCTAACGATTTGTTGAGTAACTGATTGAGAGCAAGAGCCTGAAATTCTTGTTTTTGTAACTGTTTTTCTGCCAACTTCTTCAACCAAATATTCACAATTTACGTTTGCATCTTCAAAGGCTTTTATTAATTGAGTTGCTTGATAATCATCACCAACAACACCAATTACACTAACCTTTCCATTATTAATCATTGATGCGTTGTGAGCTGCGTTTGAAGCTGCACCTAAAATTATGTTTGTATGAGTGTGTTGCAAAATAAGAACAGGTGCTTCTCTCGAAATTCTTTCAGTATCGCCATAAACCATTTCGTCAATAGCAATATCACCTACAACTAGAATTTTTGCTTCACTTAATTTCTTAATATAGTCTACTAATTTTTGTTTTTCGATATTCATAACTTTCATCTATTTCGCTTATTGATAATTGGATTAATATAATTTATAATAAATTAATAATTAAAGTTTATCATGAACATAAAAAATGAGGTAACATTTTGGAACAAGATAAGGAAAATAACGGCATAAATCCCGAAAATACAGCGTTTCAAATAAATAATGTAGATGAAGAAATTGAGTTTGATGACAACATTGATATTGATGCACTTCAAGCTCAACTTAAACAACACATAATGGACACTGAAAATGTTGAATATACTCCAGAGCCATCTGCAGTTGCTCCTGAACCTCAACCTGTTGAGAAAAAAGATGATATTTCATCACTTCTTGATATACCAACTTTTACTTCTCAAGTACCAACAGATACACCTCAAGTTCCTGATATAGGAACTCCTACAACACCTTTAGCAATTCCTAACCAACCTGCTCCACCTAAAGAAAAATTAAAACTCCAAGAGGGTGAAAAGAAATACGTAATCTACATTGAACCTGATAATATTGATTTTATAGACAGTCTTTCTATAAAAGATAGAAAAAAATTAATAAACAAAGTTCTTCACGAGCAAGATGAAGCATCTCGCAAACGTCGTGAAATGAGAGAACGCGCAAAATTTACAAAACAAATTGTTATCATGGTACTGACTGTAACAATAGCCTTGCCAATTTTCTTTGTACTTTTGAACAAATCTATTGAAATTACTATTTTGAACTATCAACAAGCTCAACAAAATTTCGTAAAATTGTACAAAGAACAAGGAAAGATTAAATCCTACAAATCTTTCCAAAGTCATTTTAGATAAACTAAGTTTTGTTACATTTTGAATTAAAATGTTTAAAATAAAAATTTACGATAGTACAATAAAAATGCACTCACTAAGTGCATTTTTTTGCTATAATTAAATAAACACAATGTACAATAAATAATGGAGAAAGAAATGATTACTCTTAACTACAACAATGTTGATGCTAGTGTCATCGGCAAAGATCATGGTTTAAATCTTGAAAAAGAATTTTCTAACTACAAAAATGACATCGAAAAAATTATTAAAGACTTAAACCAAAGAAAAGACAAACCAGGTCAATGGTTACAATGGATGAACCTTGGTTACAATGAAGAAACAGTTTGGTACGTAAAAGAATTTGCAGCAATGGTTAAAGGTAGATTTGATAACGTATTAGTATTAGGTATCGGTGGTTCTGCTTTAGGCGGTATCGCAGTTACAGAAGCATTATTGAAACCATATTGGAATTTATTAACTCCAGAACAACGTGGCGGTATGCCAAGAATCTTCTTCTTGGATAACATCGATCCAGACCAAATTACAGGTTTGTTACAAGTTCTAGACTTAAAGAGAACTTTGGTTAACGTAATCACAAAATCAGGCTCAACAGCTGAAACAATGTCACAATACATGATTGTTAAAAACTTATTAGAACAACAATTAGGTGACGATTACAGAAAAAATATTGTTGCTACAACAGACCAAAAAACAGGTATCTTAAGACAACTAGCTGACCAAGAAGGCTACAAAACATTCGTAGTTCCTGATGATGTTGGCGGTCGTTTCTCAGTATTCTCAGCTGTAGGCTTATTACCATTCGCTTTAGTTGGTATTGATATTGAAGAAATGATGAACGGTGTTAAAGATATGGATTTAGCATTGAAAAATACTGATATCCACAACAACATCGCTGCTCAAAACGCTTTAATTCACTACTTAATGGATACTAAAAAAGGTAAAAACTTATCAGTTATGATGCCATACTCAAGCAGATTGAAATACATCTCTGATTGGTATGTTCAATTATGGGCTGAATCTTTAGGTAAAGAAGAAAACAACAAGGGTAAAAAAGTAAACTGCGGACCTACTCCAATCAAGGCTTTAGGTGCAACAGACCAACACTCTCAAATTCAACTTTACAACGAAGGTCCAAACGATAAAGTTATTAACTTCATCAGAGTTGAAGAATTCGACAACACATTAGAAATTCCTCACATCTTTGAATACACAGGCATTGGCTACTTAGGTGGTAAAACTATCAACCAATTAATCAACGCTGAAGCTGATTCAACTAGAGTTGCTTTATCAGACTACAAACGTCCAACAGTAACTATCAGCTTACCAAAAGTTAATGCTTACAACGTGGCTCAATTACTTTATATGCTTGAAGTTCAAACAGCTATCGCTGGTGAATTATACAACATCAACACATTCAACCAACCTGGTGTTGAACAAGCTAAAAACTACACTTACGCTTTAATGGGCAGAGCTGGTTACGAAGAATCTGCTAAAGCTCTTAAAGAAAAAATGGAAAAACAAAAATAATAATTAAATGAAAAAACTATTAATCACAGTATTAATATTATTTTTAATAAGTTCGATAACTGTTTTTGCACAAGACTCAATTGTCTTAAAAGCTGGTATCTCTAAGATAAACAGCGTGCCGAAACAGTTTTTCGGCACTTGGCAGGTAAAATCGACTCTTATCACAACAGATTCACCGAAAAATTTTAAACCTTCTAGTGCCGACATGTGGAACTTACGACGTAGTGGTAACGTCATAGAACTTAGAAATCCGATGACCGGAGCAGTTGCAGAGATTTACTTAAACGACGTTAACAACAATGACATCACTTTTACACATCAGGAAAAAGAGGATAACTTTAAGTTAACAGACACAGTAAAATTACACTTAAACGGTAACACTTTCACAGGTACAAATGAATTAACACTAACTCAAAAGAAAATTTACGGCGACCAATACGAAATTGTTACGAAAAAAGCAAAATACAAAATAGAAGGTCAAAAGATTTCTGGCACTAGCATATATTAGGGGATTTATAAAATGGCAGACGATAAAACATTTGACATAATAATTTTGGGCGGTGGTCCTGCTGGTTTAAGCGCGGCTATTTATGCAGCTAGAAGCGCAGCAAAGACAGCAATCATCGATATTAGCATGCTTGGTGGACAACCTAGCAACTATTTAGAATTAGAAAACTACCCAGGATTCGCTAAAATTGGCGGTTACGATTTAATGGAGAAATTTGAAGAACACGCAGATATGTTTGGAATTCAAAAATTCCCTATGGAAGAAATTCAAAGCGTTGATTTAACTTCTGAAATCAAGACTGTAACAACACTAAACGGTGAATTCAAAGCAAAATCAATCATTATCGCAACAGGTGCACAATCTAAAAAACTTGGAGTTGAAGGCGAAAAAGAATACGTTGGACGCGGGGTTAGCTACTGTGCAGTTTGTGACGGCGCTTTCTACAAAGATAAAGTTGTGGCGGTCGTTGGTGGCGGTAATGCAGCAGTTGAAGAAGCTGGATATTTAACAAAATTCGCCTCAAAAGTTTATTTAATTCACCGTAGAGACGAACTTAGAGCTGACAAAATCGTTCAAGAACGCGCATTCAAAAATGAAAAGTTAGAATTTATTTATGATACAGTTGTAAACCGCATTAACGGCGAAGACCTTGTTAAATCTGCAACTATTGAAAACGTTAAAACTCACGAGGTTAAAGATTTGGCTATTGACGGTATTTTCCCATACATCGGTTTTGAACCAAATGCAGACTTATTTACAGGTCAAGTAAAACAGGATAAAAACGGTTTTATTATTGTTGATGAAGCTATGCAAACCTCAGTAAAAGGCGTTTACGCTATTGGTGATGTGAGAGTAACACCATTGCGACAAGTTATCACAGCTGCCGCTGACGGTGCAGTTGCAGCAGTTTATGCAGGTCGTTACATCGAAACTCTAGAACCTGTTTCTGTATAATAACAATAATAAAACATTTTAAATATTGTCACCCTGAATTTATTTCAGGGTCGCAGGGTTGTTTTGGAAAGAAATTGCAATTCTGCCACACGGGGGACAGGCTCACAAAACTCATTCTTCGTTTGTTCGCTTTGTCAAACAAGTTCAGAATGACAAGGAGTTAAAACTTTAATTTTTAGAGGAACGTTATGTTGCAAGCGCAGAGAAAACGAAGTTATTCATTTTCTGAACCGTATATTCTTGCGTAATTCCAATAAGCTCTATAAACTTTTTTCAAATAGTCTTGTGTTTCCGGATATGGAACTTGTTCTAAGAAATCGTCTCTGTCTTGATATGTAAGTTTATTTCTCCAAGACTTAACCATTCCTAAACCGCCGTTGTAAGAAAGTACAGCATAAAATTCACTTCCGTCATTAATTTTCTTTAATTTTGAGAAATACAAGCTACCCAATTGAACGTTAATTTTTGGATTATACAAGTAATTAGGGTCACTAGAAGCTATGCCATAAGCGTTTTTAACCTCACTTGCTGTTTGAGGCATCAATTGCATCAAGCCTTTTGCACCTACTCCACTTGTAGCCTTAGGGTCAAAATGGCTTTCTTCCTTAATTATAGACAATAGTAATACAGGATTGTTGTCTAGTGCAAATTCTTTTGCATAATCGTAGTAATGAATTGGGTAAACCAATCTCCAGCGGAAATCTGTTTTAGGTGGTTTAACCGTCATCTCTTCCATTGCATCACGAGCTAAAACAACAGAGGTATTATACCTACCGTCTTCATAAGCCAACCAACTTTGTACAAATTTATCGTTTTTGCACAATTCGTTAACCATTCCGTAATCCTTCAAAAGGGCAAGTTTTACAACCATATTGCCGTCTTTTGATTTTTCATAAGGGAATACAACAGGTTTAAAAATTAAATCTTTTATGATTAGAGGATTTTCAATTCTGTACATATCGACATAAGCTCTGTAAGCGTAGTATGTATCTGGATATTCCTTCATGACGCGTTTATAGTAAACTCTTGAATCTTCGTAATTTTTTGCACGTTCTTCAGCTTTACCCAACCAGAACAATACAAGTGGTGTTGAGTTTGATTTTTGGAACTTGTTCAAATGTTCTTTACCAAGTTTTAGGGCTGATTTGTAATTGCCAAATTCACGGTTGAATAAAATACGGTCGCTAG
>CALAFU010000223.1 GCA_937891325.1 uncultured Candidatus Melainabacteria bacterium
TAATCTATCTGTTTCATACCAATCTTCAATTTGTCTAAAGGCATCTGTTCCGATAATAAAACTTATTTTACCTTCGATATTTGGAAACATCTTATACAATTCTTCCATTGTATTAACAGTATAAGAATATCTTTCATGCCTGAACTCAATATTACTAATATTAAACCCACTCACACCGTCAATTGCAAGTTTAACCATTGCGTAACGATGATTTGCTAAATCATCGTCAATATGTTTGTGAGGTGGTTTATAAGCGGGTATAAACAAAATTGTATCAAATTTGAAATGAGTTTTAATATAATTTGCTAACGCTAAGTGAACATTGTGTATCGGGTTAAATGTTCCGCAAAATACGCATAATTTCATTGTTTTAATACCTTATAAATTATTATATGGTTTTATCATAACACAAATTAATGGGATTAAAAACGCTGCTACACTTCACTTTACAATGCAGGTGTAAAATAAAACTCATCTAGAATATTTGCCTCAAGTGGTACATTCATTAGGGTTTTAGCATCTTTACCTCTAACAAAACCAAATAAACCTAGAGGAAATAAAATTACAGTTGCCAAGCCTAAAGTTGCCACTACAACTGACCAAGTTGTATCTTTACCCGCATACTCTTTTGTAAATTCTATCCTGTGAGCTTGTCCATTTGCATCAAAAACTTTGCCTCTAGTAACAATAATTTTTCCGCCTTGTCCCCAAAATGCTCTTTTTTGAACATCATTTACTAGCAAGTAGCCTTTAGCACCTGTCTTGAATACCTTAACACCATTGACAACAACATCACTGTCTACGGTTATTGAAACTTTTTCACCTACTGCTGTATCAGCACTAGATTTAACCTCAGATACAGTAAATTCAACAGGTGTGTTAGCATGAACCTTTACTGTTTTTGCATAACATGGCAATATATTAATGTTGATTAAACCTAATAGTAAAACTAAAATTAAAATCTTTTTCATTTAAACCTCTCTAATGTGTATAAATACTATATCACACAAAAAATAGATTTCAAGAAAAAGATTTTATATGTATAAATTTATCTTAAGCTACTTGTTGTTTATCGTGTCTGTGTTTAAATTTATCGTACAATTTTTTAACACCTGCGACAACAATGCCAACTCCTGCAGCTATTGCCAATGTTGTTTCTGCAGTTACATTTTTACTTTTTGAAGATGTTTTTTCTTCTTTTTTAGTTTCTACAACTTCTGGCTTTTTAACCTCTTGAGCAACTTTTGGAGCATCCACTTTTTTAGGTGCAACGGCTTTAACTTCTTCTTTTTCCTTCAAGATTTCACTAAAGCTATCAAGTTTACCCAACAATGGATTTAATTTTTCATCTAATTCGTTACGCATTTGGTTTGCTTTATAAGGGTCGCCACTAACTTTTGCAACAGCCATACCTTTTTTAGCTCTTACTGCTTGACCTAAAATTTCAGGCATATTCAACGCATAACTGTTTTTGTCTTGTAACGCTCTATAATAATCGTCTTCAAAGTCGTTATCTACACGCAATTTCCAATTGTCTTTGCTATCTTGACCACCTACGTTGTAAGTTTTATTGATACCCAAGAAATCTGAGAACATAATTTGTAAGTTGTTTGTTCCTCTAAATAATTCTGTAAATTTAGAAGTTACACGACTTTGTTTACTATTAGAAATTTCTTCTTTATATTTTTGTCTTTCATAGGAAGTTGCTGGATCTGGGTTTAAGTAACCTGAAAGGTAATCAACATTCCAAGCATCAGAATTTCTTACCCAATCTTTTTGAACCATTTCGCTTGCAGGTTCAAAGTCATGTGATACAACCAAACTCCAATTATCTTTTCTTGGTGCATTTTCAGCACGACTCCATAGAGTTTGAGTTATCCCTGGTAAGTTTTCTTGTTGGTGATAAACCCAATCAAAAGCAGGAGTTGAAGAACCTAAATCTTCCCAAACAGCTTCATTTTTATCAACGCCAAATTCCTTGAAGGTTGGTAAAACAATCTTGTTCAAAACTTGTTTAAAGTTTCCGTCTGGATCAATATCATGCATATAAGAAACATTGTTTGCCCACAATCTATCTCGTTGAACAGCGCCGTTTGGAGATTTGTGAACTGTGTCTTCTTTATAAATATATGGGTCTACCAAGCCTAAAGCGTGGTCAATTCTGACATTGTCATAGTTTTTCAAAGAGTAAGATACTTTTTCTTTTAAAAGTTTACCGCTTTCACCCAAAGAACCGTCTTTGTTTAAAAGTTTTTTAGGATCTAAAACAGGAATTCCCCAAGTTTGAGGTGAATTATCCACACCACCAAATGGGCAACCTAGTTTCCAACCTTTTAAGAACGCGCCTTGATTAGACCAAACATCGCTTTGGTTAAATCCTACAAGCAAGTCGCCAATATAGTTAAAGCCGATTTCTTTTCTATGTTTTGTATTATCTTTTAATTGTTTGTCTGCAATAAATTGAGTGAAGGTATTTTGTTCAACTTCTTCACCGTGTTTTGCCATAATATCTTTGTAACGTGCTTGAGCGTTTTTGTCGCCAGCCTTCAAGTTTTGAGGAAGATTTTTATCAGTTTCATTCCATTTTTCAAAGTCATCAGAACCGTTTACTTTAGTCAAAACTTTGAATAAACCGTCGTTTTCAACCCAGCTCTTGTTCTCTTCTTTAAATTTGTTAAACTCTTTGTTTAATTTTACTGCTGATT
Source organism: uncultured Candidatus Melainabacteria bacterium (assembly GCA_937891325.1). Lineage (GTDB taxonomy): Bacteria > Cyanobacteriota > Vampirovibrionia > Gastranaerophilales > Gastranaerophilaceae > UBA6984. The sequence continues at coordinate 2,706 of CALAFU010000223.1, forward strand.
TGTCGTTACTTGCTAATTTTGTTTTAAATGTTGAATAAGCCTCTTTCATTGCAACGTCGTAGTTGCTAAACGCTTTGTTAAAATCTGTATAATTATAATTTTTGTCTTTTGATTCTTTATTTTTTGTTGTTAATTGATTATAAGTTTCATCGCTCAAAATCTTGCCATATTTAGCTGTTTTCAATGGTTCTAAGTCGATAAACATTTCATTTTTTGCAAATACTTTTGAAATATATGGAGAAGGGTCTTTTTTACCAATTGAGCCACCTGGGCCTAATTGAACAGAATTAAAGCCGTTCATCTTGATAAAATCAACGAACTTGTCAGCCCCCTTTGAATAAGGTGAACCAATTGAAGTATCGCGTTTGTCAGACGGAAAACTTGAGCCATGAATAATCATACTCATATTTTTTACACCCAAATAATCTAACGCATCTTTTATGGCATGCGTATATTCAGGCTTTTCTTCTTCCCTTAGTTTTCTTTCAAAAGACACACTATTAGCACGTTTTGGCACAATAGGATTTTTAATTGCAGTAACTTTCATATTCTTTTTAATGTCCCTAAAAATAAAATTTGCTACTACACTTCGCCAATTACTTCAAAATTGTAATAATTTGTTACTTCCTCTTGAGCCAATACTGTCAAAGTGTTGATATATTGCGATAATACAATAAATACCATGTGACGAATTTCGATTGGAACTGATAAAATTATATTGTCTAAATTATTTTCTTTTGCAAATTTCAAAAGTTTTAGAGCAATTTTTTCAATCTTACTTCCGTCAACTCTTACGATATTATCAGTATCCTCAGCGCTGTCAAACACTGATGCTAAAGTTTTTTCAGACATTTCTAAACCTTGAATTGTACCTTCAAGATTTGCATATCTTGCACCAATATATCTTGCTAAAGAAAATCTAATCTTGTCTAACAAGGCTTCCTTGCTTGCCTCATCAGAAAAATCATTAATCTTTTCAAAGACATAAACAATATCTTTGATTGAAACTTTTTCTCTAATTAAACTTACCAATATATATCTCAATTCTGCAATTGAAACAAAGTCTGGAATAATATTTTCAACCAAATATGGATTTTTTTCTTGAACAATATCAATGTATTTGTTTACATCTTCATAATCGAACAATTCATCAATGTACTTGATTGCGATGAATTCTACGGCTCTTGCAATGTATTCAGAAGGTGTTAAACCTTTTTCCCAGAAATCCTTTGTTTTTTCTTCTGGAATCCATACAATTTTCTTGCCTGTGATAACGTCTGTATCGTAGAAATATTCTTTCTTTTTAGTTTTGATATTTACATCATCTAGGAAGAACATCAAATGTTTTGGATAAACAAAAGAGTTCAAAACACTCAAGCCTCTTACATTGATTGAAAATTCATAAGGAGCAAGCATTTCATCATCTTGGAAGACAATTTTAGGAATTACATAACCCAAATCATCTGCAAGTTTTTGACGAATTTTTACAGTTTCACTCAATAAATCTGCTTCGTTATCAGGTGATACAAATTCTAAAATTTCTTCGTTTAAATGAATAGAGAACTTTTCTAAAGATAAAGAAGAAAACATTGCATCTGGAGATATAGCTCTAATTAGGTTTTGTTGCAAGTTTTCTAATTCCTTCAAGCCTGCTGACATCTTATCATTCAAAGTTTTTCTTTGAGATGAACCAGCATCTTCAAGCTCTAATTGAGCTTTAATTTTTGCAATCTTTTTCTTTTGTTCTCTAATTTTTGCTTGAATATCACGACAAGTTTCATAAGGAGTTAATTTTGCAGAAAGCATTTTCTCCATTTGACTTTTAAATGCTGAAATATTTACAACATCATCAAAAGAATTATCATCATCTGCATCTTTTACGAATATGCAATTGAATTGAAAGCCTTCATCACTTTCAACTTCATTCATACTATATAATTCCCAACCGTCAGCAGACATTTCGTTCAATAAATTTTGCAACGGTAATGTGCTTTCGCTTGGAACTGTCTTGATTACATATTGTAATTTTTTATTTTTATTAAACATTATTTTTACCCTTATAAACCTGTCTCTGTGTTATTTTTACTTATTACTTGTTACCTTTTAATTTGCTGATAACTAAATCTGTTACATCTAAACCACCAACAAAGATAACACGGTAATCAAAGATAGCATCAAGTTTTTGGTCAACTAAAACTTGTTTTGCTGCAGCTTGAATTTTGTTGTAAACATCTTCTTCTTTCTTTAATTTAAATGTGACATAAGCTGATTGTTTTGCTTCAAATTCTTTTTTAGTTTTTTCTTCGAAATTTTGTTTTTTTAATGGTGTATCTAATGCTTTGAATTGTTTTTCTTTATCAACGATAAATTGTTGTAATTCTAGAGCTTTAGCATCAATTTCTTTTGCTGCTGCTTGAGCATAAGAGTAGTTGTCTTGAACCTTCTTATAATCAATAAATCCAACACCTTCAGCCATAGCTTTTGCATTAACTGACATTACTAATACTAATGTAATAGTTAAAGCTAAATTTCTTAAATTTTTCATATATACCTCCAATAAATTTAATATACTAATATAACATGTCACCAACACCGAAAGTAAAGTAACCGCTCTTGTTACTACCACCCATTGGGTTAGTAAGTGGGATACCGTAATCAACTGACAACGGTCCTAAACCTGGAATAAATACTTTCAAACCTACACCGGCAGATACTGCGTAACCTGGACGGTCATACAAGTATGTTGAAAGTGTTGGGTCAAATACTTTACCTGCATCAACAAAGAATGATAACTTAACATTGTCGAAGAATGGAACTTTTTTAATTCTATCTAAGAACAAGAATGGAGTTGTCAATTCAGCAGAACCCATTACAAATGATGAACCAGTGCCTACACCACTCATCTTGTAACCTCTAACAGTATAAGGTCCGCCTAAACGATAAGCCATAACTTCTGGCATATTGTCTTGTCCGTGAATTACACCACCAGCTTTAGCAGTCAAAGAGAATGAAGACTTGCTCATTACAGGGAAGTACTTTTTAATCGCACCGGTTAATTTACCATGAGTTTTGTCGAAACCGTCCATTGCAATATTTTCTTCAAACTTCAAGTTTGCAAATACACCGTGTCTTGGGTTAACCAAAGTGTCACGGGTATCGTAAACAAGTCCTGGAGCTAGAGACAAGAATAAACCACCTTCAAGTTGTTCTGCACGTTCTGAAATTGGAACAAATCTACGTGCGTACATCTTTTCAATTTCACGTCTATCACCTTCACGCATTTTGATATTTTCTAAACCAACAGTGAAAGTGCTTGTTAAATGAGGATTAATTTTTCCTCTACGAGCAACTGTAACTTCGCCACCAATACGTTGTTCAATTGCAAGAGGAACTTGATAGCTACCAAAATCTCTAAAGAATACTCTACCCATTAAAGAAGTATCAGCATTCAAGAAATAAGGTTCAAAGAAGTTCAACTCAGCTTGTAAGTTTGCGTGTCTAATAATTGAAGAATCATTCAAAATCAAACCTGAACCAGCTAAGAAGTTCAAACCTACACGTTGATTTCTACCTCTAAAGTTGTTATCAGTAATACCAACAGAACCAAAGAAACCTGTACTTGAATCAAGACCACCACCAACTGAAAGAGTTGCTGTACGTGCTTCTTGAACAGTGATTGTAACATCGTACTTTTCTGGGTCATCATAAGATTGTTCAATATCGCGGTTTACGTCTTTGTACGCTTGAGTAGCATAAAGTCTTACCAAGTCAGCCTTGATAAGATTTTCGTTGTAAACCATTCCTGGTTCTGTTAAAATGTTACGCTCAATTACGTAATCTTTTGTTTTTTCATTACCAGAAATCATAATCTTGTTGATAACACCTTCTGACATTTTTAAATTTACAACGCCGTCCGGCTCATCATCAAATTCGCTTACTCTGGCTAATACATAGCCTTTTTGAGCATAACAGTTTTGAATGTTTTCTATTGCTTCGTTAATCTGAATTACGTTTTGAGGTTGACCTCTTAGGGGTAAAAGATAGGATAATATTTCATCAGTCGAAACAACAGTATTACCTTCAATTGTAAAATCTGTGATTGGAATATTTTCTTCAACAATAATCTTTAAAGTGATTGTATGGTCAGGGTTTTCAACAGGTACAGCCTTCATTTTGTCTGTAAAGAAACCCATTTGATAAATTCTTGTTAAATCTGTTTTTAATAAATCTCTGTCATAAACATCACCACGGTGCAACATCATTTTGTCTAAAACATAGTTAGGTTTAACGATATTCGTACCTGTAATTTCAATGTCTTTGATGTATTGTTTTTCGTTTTGCAATGCATCTTCTGGGGTATTAGGATTTTGTTTAATTTCAGATAGGGCTAAATTGCTTTGAGAATTAGGATTTGCAGAATTAGTATCAATAGCAAAAACGCTTGTCGCAGTTGCCACAAGTATACAAATAGTTAATGATAGTTGGTATATGAATTTACGTGAGTTCAAAACTCCGTTCCCTAATCTGCTTTTTCACGCTTGACTTTCAGCTATTTTATATTTCAAACGTGGTTGTAATATTATCCTAATAACATGATTATAACCCAAAAATTTCTCATATACCACATATATAAAAAATGTGAAATGATTGTTACAAAAGATACTTAATTGAACTATAACGTAACTTGTGTATAATAAAACTAATGAAAAAATTCGCATTAATACTTGGATATTTATCGTTGATAATAATTTCTTTGAGCATGCTCTTTCCATTTTTTGCAATGCTTAATTTGGCATTAACTCCAAGCAACGATATTTTCAATTCTAGCGGTGTATTTTTTCATACAAATTTAACTTTAGAAAATTTTAGGCACGTATTTAAAGAACTTCCTATTACCAGATACTTTGCAAACAGTATGATTATTGCGCTTTTAACAACAATCGGACAGGTTATAATTTCTGCACTTGCAGGTTATGCATTTGCAAGGTTAAACTTCAAATACAAAAACTTTTGGTTTCTTGTAATCCTTGTTACAATGATGGTTCCACCTCAAGTTAACATCATTCCATTGTTCTTTTTAATGAGAGAATTACACCTTGTAAACACATTCCCTGCCTTAATTCTCCCTGGGTTATTCGGCGGATTTGGTGTATTTTTAATGCGCCAATACTTTTTATCACTTCCTAAAGACCTTGAAGAAGCTGCAAAAATTGACGGTTGCAATATTTTTCAAACCTTCTTTAAAATTGGTTTACCACTTGCACTGCCTGCCGTTGTAACTTTAACCATTTTCACATTTGTAACAACTTGGAATAGTTTTATGTGGCCTTTAATCATTACAAATTCAGAAAGCATGCGGACACTTCCTGTTGGACTTGCAATCTTCAAAGGTAATTTCAGAGAAATTACCATGTGGGGCGACTTATTGGCATGTTCTGTAATATGTACAATTCCTGTAATTGCAATATTCTTCTTAGGCAAAAAATACTTTTTATCTGATTTATTATCAGGTGCGGTTAAAGAATAATCAAACCAAAGTTGTAGAAATTTACTCTTTTATTATAATTTCAATCTTAATTAAAATTGCTAAAATTATTATGAAAGAGGTGAAAAACTATGGATAACAAATACGTTGTTGGCATTAAAACCAAAGATTTAAACTTTTGCTCTTTAGCAAATTTAGCAATTCTTTTAAACAAAATGGACATCGAAAAACACCCTGTTGCTCTTGATTTAAAAGAAGTTGAAAGCGTTACTGAAGACTTTTTTACATTCATTAAAAATTTCTCAGAAACAACTAAATTAACTCTTTTGAACATTCCATCAGAATTGTTCGCACTTTTAAACTTGAGAAGATACGACAAAAATGTTAAAATGTTCAACAACAACCTTGATTTCATTCAAGACAAACACGAACTTGTAAACAGAAAGTTCCACATCGTACACCAATAGCAGGTATTATGGACAAAATAATACAAAAAATAGTTTATCTTGTTTTAGCTCTACAAGAAAAATTCATACGCAAAAAACACGAAAAAGCCATTGCAAGTTTTAAGAATTCAACCTCTAAAACAGTAATGACTAATGGCTGTTCGCTTAATTTGACTGCGAAAACTGAAGAAAACAAGGCTAAACTAGAAAGCAATGTTGCGGCTATTTTGAAAAAATTCGAAAATATGCCCGAAAAAATGCTTCTTTACATTGAAAGAAACGGTACTCCTGTTATCAGACACGCTCATGCCAGCAAAATTCTTGACATCATTAGAGAAGAACAAGGTTATATTCGAGAATTAAAGGGTATTAAAGCATTTTTGTTAAATTTACTTTTGTTCAAGAAAATCGGATTTAAAACAGAACCAATATTCTTGCTTGATGAAGGTCAATTAGACCAATATGCGATGATTCACCAATTCTACAAGTGGTATGCAATGAAAATTGACATGCCAGGTTTTGACCCGACAGCTCAAGAAAACTTTAGAAAATTTGTTGACGAAAAGAGCTACTTAAATCTTAACAACCTTTCAGTTGAAGACATTATGGCTCTAAAAGAAGCAATCGCTCGAGATGTTGATGCAATTGACTTTGTTCAAAAAATTGCAAAACAAAACGAAGGCAGTCAAAAAGCAATGAAAAAGCTAACTGACGGCGGAGCTTCAGTTTAAAATATTGAATTACAATTATATATAAACGCATTTTTACAACATTTAAACGATGTAAAAGTGCGTTCTTTTGTTAGGATTAATATGGGTAAGCCCTAAACACCTCCTCTTTAAAAACGACTACAAATCGTTCTAGTTTGAAGAAAGGGGGTGAGAAAAATGGAGATTAACATTAAAGCAAGAGCGCTAGTTATCTTGTTACTGATTATTCTAGCACTCAAGTTGTTAATCAACTAGGGCTTTTAAAGGACAGGAGGCAACCTGTCCGCCCTTCTTTTATTATAACATATTTTAATTATTTTTCAACCGGCTTTAACAATTTCAAATCTAGCAAGATTTTTGATGTATCTTTGATTAAACCGATACTCCATTTTAAGATTAAAGCACCGCCTACAAAGCCCATTATTGGATCTAAGAAAGTCCAACCGATGTATTTACCAGCAAATAATGCGACGATAGCAAAAACTGATGTCAAAGCGTCTGTTAGAATGTGCAAATATGCCGCTTTAAAGTTGTAATCTTCGTCCTTGTGTTTGTTACCGTATTCCATAATTACAACGCAAACTAGGTTTACTATTAAACCGATTACAGCAACTAAAATAGCTTCGTTGAAAGAAATTTTTAATGGGTTTAATAATCTTTCTCCAGCTTCAATAATAATCCATATTGCTGTAACTAACAAGAATAATGAGCTTGTATAACCTGCAAATGCAGAGATTTTACTTGAAACAAGTTCGCAGTTTTCACAATTTTGAATTTTATTAATGAAGAAATAAGCAAAAAACGCAATACCTAAAGCAAAAGCGTGAGTTCCCATGTGACAACCGTCAGCAAGTAATGCCATTGAGTTACTTATGTAACCGAAAAAGATTTCAGCAACCATAGTTACTACTGTAAAAATGATTACAATTAACGTTTTGCGCTCGTTTTCTGCGTTAATGTTTTCGTGATGATGGTGATGATGACCTTCATGATGTTCGTGTTCTTGTTCCATATTTATTACCTCAACTGATGTAAATGACCGATAATATCTTCAATTGTCTCATGGCGTTCTTTTTCAGAGGCATTATCCAAACAGTGTTCAATGTGTTTGGCAGCCATAATTTCCCAAACGCCTTTTAGAGCAGAAGATACAGAACGTAGTTGATTCAAAATTTCCATACATTCTCTATCTTCAACAATCATATTCTTAATTCCCTTAACCTGTCCTTCAATACGGTTAAGTCTTTTAACTAATTTATCTGTTTCTTCTTTTGTTCTACAATCTGACATTTAATTCTCCTTTTTGTAGGTATACCCCCTACCCCCATATTATTACTCTGCTAACTTGATTTGTCAATACCCTTTGAGTGATAATTCAAAATGTAATGATTAGACAGGTTCTTAATTTCACTATACAAAACAAAAATTTCGTAATGTTTATTACTGCACTCATCTACATTATGGGTGTTTTTGCATATTTCACTAATCACGCAATTTTATTGAGCGTAATTCTTTCTGTTTGCGCTATTATCGGAATTTTAAAAAATTTCATTTCTCCAAAACTTGTTTTGTTTTGGGTTTTCATATTTTATTTTGCATTTTTCAACTGCACTTTTAGAATTAAGAATACAGACGAATTGCTTGAAATTGCACAACAAAAGAATATCGCACTTTCTGGACAAATTGTAAGTATTCCTAACAGCAATTTTTCAGATAAATCAAAATTCTTTTTTCAAACCGATAAAGGGAAAACACTCGTTACAGTAACCTCACACGATGAAGATTTTTCTAACCTTAAAATCGGTAATTACTATGAAATCAATGGAAAACTCAGAACTCCGTTTGAAGCAGTAAACCCTTCACAGTTTGATTACGGAAAGTATTTGAAGAATTTTGGCACTTTCACCGTTGTTTATACAGAAAAATCAGGAATAACTCCTCTAAATAAGCCCTTAAGTTTAAAATGGAAATTTCTGCAAAGTCTAAATAATACACGCATTGAGATTTTAAATACTCATAAAAAATACTTAAAAAGTCCTAATTTAGAAATTCTTGGCGGTATTGTTTTCGGTGATGATGCCGTTGCACCGCCTGATTACATAAGAACAAACTTTATAAACTCAGGTTTATTGCACATTTTAGCCGCAAGTGGTATGAACGTAGCGTTTATTTATGGATTTTGGTTCTTTTTCTTGAGAAAATTATTCCGAGTTCCATACAAAATAACCGTTTCTAGCGGTATGTTGGTTATTATTCTTTATGCAATGATGACAGGGCTTGGCGCATCTGTTATTCGTGCAACAATAATGATTTTATTCATTCTCGCAGGCAAATTGATTAATCGAGATACGCACAGTATCGCTCTTTTGTCACTCGTTGCAATGCTTATGCTGATTTACAACCCTGCTTATATCAATGACGTTGGCTTTCAATTGTCATTTTTAGTAACCTTCGGACTTTTTGTTTCTGCAAGCATACTAACAAGCAAACGAGATACACTAAAAGACAAATTAATTGCGTTTGTAAAAGATACAGCCCTAGTTCCTTTGATTGCACAAGTTTGGGTGGCACCATTACAAATGTTTTATTTCAATACCTTCAGCTTATATTCACTTTTTGCAAATATCTCAATCGTACTATTTTTACCATTAATTTCTTTTGGTGGATTTGTAAGTTCAATCATCGCGATAATAAAACCAATTTCAGACATCAGTTGTATGGTTTTCGACTTTGTTTTAACTCCATTTTTAAACATTCTTGTTGCAATTTCATCATACTTTGCAACACTTCCTCACTCGCTAATTCAAACCACACACCCGAGCGTTTATCAAGTAATTTTGTATTATGTAATTGTTTTACTTATCACTCTTTTATTCAAAGTTTATTCTAGAAAAGTTTTAATCTTAACGTTAAGCCTAGTCTTAATTTTAGGACTTTCGACTATAAACATTCCAAACAAAAACCTTGAAATTATTGCGTTTTCACTTCAAAATGCTGATTCCTTCTTGATAAAAACGCCTAAAAATAAGTATTTTATGATTGATACTGCAAAATCTGGTTATCATGGCGGAAAATCCCAAGCAGAAATTATAATTCTTAAATACCTAAAAGACCACGGAATAAAGAACTTTGAAGGTATGATTATAACTCACTTTGACAACGATCACTCTGGCGGTGCAGTAGATTTGTATAAAAATTTAAAAATCAAAAATACCTACATTAATGAGTTTAATAACGATTCTAAAACCTCAAAAGAAATCTATAACACAATAAAACCACTAACTCTAGCAAAAAATAACTCTGTAATCTATACTGAACCTAATTTTGAAATTCGCACATACCACGCAAATATAGCAAACAACGACAATGAAAGCTCAATCATAACTCTTGTAAAATATCAAGATTTTTCAATGTTGTTTATGGGTGATGCAGGATTAATTTCTTATAATACACTTAAAAACGAGTTACCAAAAGATGTGTCAATACTGAAACTTGGACACCATGGTGCAAAAGGTACAATAGACAAAAATATGTTGCAAGAATTAAATCCGCAATACGTGTTGATTTCAAACGCTCGCAACGATTACAAACACCCTCATGCTATTACTTTAAACGTACTTAGAAAATCAAAAGTCTTAAGAACAGATGTAAACAATTCAATAAAGGTTTCCATCGGCAAAAAGGGTTATCAAATATACTATTTCGACAAAGAATTCAAATCATATCGTAAATTGTAAAAACGACACTAATCCCTTTAATATAGTAGGTTTTACACTATTAAGAATTGTAAAACTATTGTTATTAAAGGCATACAGCCACTTGAGGAAAATGTAAAAATATGTTACAATATTAGTAGAGCGAAAGCCCAAATAGCAAAGAAAAAGATATACATTCCCCAATTTATGAAACGCTCTAGAGTGTTATTCCCCATGCATTGAAAAAATCGCACCACTCTTCAAAAAAAAGGTATTCAGGTTCCAATATAAATAGCGACAAGAGTTTTCTTTGAAAACCCTTTAGTAGCTGTGGATTTATGGTGAAATTATGGATACTAAAACATTAAAACTTACCCCACCCAAAATGATTGCGACGGCAATCAATTTGAGCATATTAACAGCGCTGGTTGTGCTTACAAATAACTTCTTCAAGAGTCCGCCGATTATCGCAAAAGAAGTCAGATTAGCACAAGGAAGTGTTGTATCTCCGTTGTTAGACAATGCGAGAGCTAAAGAGGATATTAAAGAGCTTACTATCGAGGAGCAAGCGACAAACTTTAATAAGAGTGTTAGAAATAGGTATAAAAATTCAATGATTTATGATGTTGCTTTAGGTGTAAAGCACATAAAACTTACAAAAACTATCAATGGTCGTCCTGTACGTATTAATGTAGTTGAAATTAATCAAAAATTAAATCCAAACTTACAAATCAATCCCCAATTATCATCATCAAGGTTAGCCTCTAAATCTACAATTACAACTTTGGCAAGAAAAAACAATTCGCTTGTCGCAATAAATGGCACATATTTCAAACCACAAACAGGTGTTCCTTTAGGAACATTAATGATTAATGGCAAAATGTACACAGGTCCTATTTATAATAGGGTTGCAATGGGTATTTTTGACGACGGCTTTGATATGGCAAGATTAGAGCTTAATGCGCAAGTTAAATCTTTTAAAGGCAACTTAAAAGTGGATAACATCAACCAACCAAGAATGTTGTCAACTCACGTAATTGTTTACACTCCAGAATGGGGTACATTCGCACCTCCTAGCCCAAAATACGGTAAACAAATTGCAGTAGAAAACGGCAAAATCATTTCTATTGGAGCTCAAGCAATGCCAATTCCTCATAATGGATATGTAATCGTGGGTCCTGACGAAAGATTGGCTAAATTATACAGAGCAAAACACGTTGACTTAGACATAAAAACAATTCCAAATTGGGATAACGTAAAACACATAATCAGCGGTGGTCCTTATTTGGTTAAAAATGGCGAAGTTTTCGTTGATATGACAGAACAAAAACTTGGTGCAATCGGTGGCAAAAACCCAAGAACAGCAATCGGTTACACTCAAGACGGAGACTTTATAATGGTTGCCGTTGACGGTCGTGAAGGCGCATCAGTTGGTTTAACTTTAAAAGAATTAGCTTGGTTTATGAAATCAATCGGTTGTACAAACGCAATGAACCTTGACGGTGGTGGTTCTACTGTAATGTACGTAAACGGACGCGTTGTAAATATGCCTAAAGTAAAAGGTGGAATTGCATTATCAAACGCGTTGACAATAGACTTAAAATCGTAACTATTTACTTCAGATAGCATATCTTCTTATTTGCACAGGGCTGAATTTCCTAAGGTTTAGCCCTTTTTCTTATTTGCAAGAGTTTTTTGTTGAATCATATCCCAATACTGTACCATTTGGACATTTTCCAACATTATCTGCCTTTAGATAATCCATATTATCATAGTCCAAGACCCAACCTGTACAAGTTATACCTGAACCCGTATTACTAGCTTCTCCAAAACAATCTAATAAGTTGGTATAAGACATTGATGTTGCATGGGGATAATCTACTCCATTTGTACTGTTGGCAAATAAGTAAAACGTATTTCGTCCAAATTTTGCAATTTTTATTGGACCTTCTATGTTCACATAGAAGGTTACTGCAGCATTTGCAAATAATAACCCCACAGAAGAACCATCTGCTAATTGAAACTTATAATGATTTGAAGAATTATCAACATTAAATCCGGTTAAGTTTGCACCTCTTACACCTCTGATTGCATTATCATAGGCAAAACAGTGCTGATTTGTTGTAACACCACAATTTTTGCTTATTTTCATAAATTCAGTTAGTCGCTCACCGACACGGGTTGCTTGGGCAGTTGTAGTGGTATCCATTTGAATCCATTCTTCAACAGGATCATAAACGGCTTCTGCACGACCAAAAGCATCATTTAAGTTTGAATAAACCTTCCTTAATTTAGCTACTTTTTCTTTATCAGCAGTTGAAGAGTTTAAGTTTGGAATAGTCAACGCAGCGACCACGCCAATAATACCCATTACGATTAGGGTTTCTGCAAGAGTGAAGGCAAGGGCTTTTTTGAAGGTGTGCCTAATACTAATGTCACCCTGAACTCGTTTCAGGGTCTCTACAACTTGAGATGCTGAAACAAGTTCAGCATGACATAAGGTTTTATTTAATTTCTCAAAAGGGTGACATAAAGATTTATTTGTCAACACATGACAACATTCTTTTATTCTGCGCAACAAAAACATAAAATTAGACTTTAAACCTTCATGCCTAAAAGTCGCGTTATTACTAGCGTTTACCCCCACTCAAAGGTTGAAAGTATTGTATATATTTAGTTTTAGCCATATCAAGTCTCCTATTTTTATTCAGTGTAAACTATTTTTCTGTGTTTTTCAAGTGTTTGATAAAAACTCCTACTACTTTCTACTAATATTTTCAACATGAAACATTGCAAACTTGATTAATAGAAAAAGCCGTCAAGCACGTTTAACATAACTTTGGGACGGTTTATATTATGAAAAAATTATTTATTAGCATAATTTGCATTTTCGCACTACAAGCAAGCGTTTTGGCTCAAAGTCAAACCTCTAAAACGCTTAGCACCATTGAAAACAACCTTTATGGTATAGAGTATACAAACCAAAGCGATAGCGCTAGGTTAGATAGAATTGAAGAAACGGTTTATGGTGAAAAGAAGTCAGGTAGTGTAAAATCTAGGCTTGCAGACCTAGACAAGGACATTGCCTCAGAGCAAATGGGCAAAGAAGTTACACCACGAAAATACGCCTTTACAAATGGTGAAGACGACAAAGACAATTTTTATTCGCCTAAAACAGAACAAAATCAACAGTTAGCACAACAACAAGACTACTACGAACCCGAAGAAAAAGCAGACCCTAACATTGAATACCCTGTTATTGATTCGCTTGAACAAACTGCATTTGGTAAAAGTTACAAGCAAATGGAGATTAAAACAAGAATTAGCAATCTTGAAAAACAAGCATTTCGCAAGACATACACAAACGACGACCTTGCAACACGTGTTGATAGGTTAAAAGATAAATTTGCATACAATATGCCTAAAAACTCTGACGAAGCATATTTTTCCCATAACGACTATTATCAAGATGAAAGCTACTTAGCAGATAACCCTCAAACACAGTACCCTGACAACTATTTTTCACCTCAAAACGTTCAACAACAAAGCTACAACAATTCTGTTAACCAACAAGATAAAGTTTGGGATAGACAAATCACTGAGAGAGATTTTCGCTCAAAATTGAACAAATTAGAAAAAAATGTTTACAAACAAAGTTTTTCAAACGACACCGTAGACAAACGTCTTAGCCGTTTAGAAAGTACAGTTTTTAATACAAATTTCAGCAAAGAAAGCGACACTTCAAGATTAAGCAGGCTTTACGGAGCCGTAAACGCACAAAAAGTTGCTAAAAAATATGACTCAAATGGTTTTCAACAAAAAATGGCAACAGCGTTACAAATTGGCTTTATGGTGCTAATGGTAGTTGCAATGATACTTTAAACTTAAAATAATTTAATAATTAAACTCTCTACCTACAATATAATAAAATCAACTGTTTAAAGCATTTTAAAACTCTCAAATGTTTATATAATGTTAAAAAGTTGATTTTTGATTCAAAATCATTAAAATTGAGGTAGGGAGTACCACGAATGAGAAAAAAACTATTATCATTATTAATAATATTGACAATGGCATTCACTGCAAGCAGTGCTTTTGCTTACACAGAGGCTGTAACACCACTTGTTGCTCAAGGTATTAAAAAATACAAACAAGGCAACGTTACAGGCTGTATTCAAGATTTGACAAATTATTTAAGACAAACAAAAAGATACGACAACCAAGTTGTAATGTACTACTTGGGTATGGCATATACAAAAGCAGGAATCAAGGATAGAGCTGAATTCTGCTATTACAGAGCTAGTGAATTAAATCCAAATAATACATTAGGTAAGTATGCTACAAGGGGTAGAGCTTGCTTAAATGGCGATCCAGCTTGCTATGAACCAACTGAACAAAAGAAGGTTCAAGAGGCTCAAACAGATTTAGACAAATTTGTTAACGCACCTTACGGAAACGGCTTATCTGCCGACTTAAACAAAGAAATCGAAAGAAAAAGAGTTGAACGTTTGAGAAAAGAAATGAACTCAGACGAAGAACTTAACAAATATGAATTTAAAGACTTTAGAGACTTCTCTAACAAAAAAAGTTCAATAGAAACTAACACTCTTAGACTTTTAGGCGAAACTCCTAGCCTAATTGCATCTTCTCAACCTAGCGATGAAGAAGTTTTAAAAGCTATAAGAGTCTTAAACGATGCAGGTTTGGGCAACATTGCAAAACAAGCAGAAATGTCTAGACAAAATCAAGAATCAAGAATTGAAAGAACACCTCAAGTTAACGCTCAAGCTATTTCTACACCTGAAGTTAGAAGTGAATACAAACCCGACGTTACAAGAGAAGAATTCCAAAGACAAATGCAAAGAGATATGATGACAGCTCAAATGTCACAATACTCACAGCCTAATATTGGTATGCTTTTCGGCGAAAAAAACAGCAACAATAATAACAATAACAACATGATGAATATGCTACCATTTTTAATGGCTCAACAAGCTCAACAACAAGCTGGCGGTCAAGCTAACAATGGTCAGATGCAATTCACTCCTGAAATGTTGCAAACTATGATGTTTAGCCAAATGATGCCAAACTTAGACTTTAGTTCTAGCAACAACAATTAGTAATTGAGATAAGGAAGATTATGAAAATTCAAACAACCAGATTTGGTGAAATTGAAGTAGATGATAAATACGTATTTAATTTCACAATGCCAATTCTAGGCTATAACGAGGAAGAACAATTCGTAATGATTGAATCAAAAGAGGCATCTTTATTCAAATGGATTCAATCAACACGCACACCAGATTTAGCATTTCCAGCTACGATTCCAAGTTTCTTTGGTATCGACTATGCTTTTGAACTTCCAGACGAGGCAGAAGCAGCATTAGAAGTGAAATCAGCAGAAGATTTAGTAGTTATGAATATCGCAAAAATTCCAAGCGATAATCCTAGACAAACAACAGTAAATCTGCTTGCACCAATCGTTTTCAACATTACCAACAACAAGGCTGGTCAAGTTGTATTGAGCGGAACAGGCTTTGACGTTACATATCCGTTGTTCAAGGACGAAGAACCTCAAAAGGACGGTGAGTAGCAAATGCTTATATTATCAAGAAAAAACGGTCAAAAGATTATTATAAACGACGAAATCGAGATTACAATTTTAGAATCAAAGATGGACAACTGTAAAATTGCCATCAATGCGCCTAAAGACGTAAAAATCTATCGTGAAGAAGTTTACGTTCAAATTCAAAACGCTAACAAGCAGTCAGAAAGTACTTCTTTGGCAGACTTAGGCTCTTTATCAAATTTAATGCCACAAGACAAAAAGAGTGCACCTAAAAAGGTTATTTTAAAGAAAAACACACCTGAAAACCAATAAAATGAACTACGAACAGGCTAAAAAATGCTTAACTGATATACGAATAAAGGAATGCGAGCCTTTTTTCAAAGCACATGGTATGCTTTTGGAAATGGGTTATTGTGAATTACTATCAGACAAGCTAGACGAGGCAAAGAGCACTTTCACCATCATTAGAGATAAGGATTTACGGGCTGATTGGGCATATTTACTAATTCAATTTATGAAGAATTATATCCAGTTTTTCCCATCATACCTACAAATTAGGAACTTTTTAGAAATCGACATTGGGTTATTAATAAAGGCTGGAATGAGTGAATACGTTGAAAACGTAATCAATTCGGCAGACATCTTTTACCAGATTAACCAAGAGAGTTACAAGTTTATCGCAAGAGCTTTGATTAATTACAACTATTGGGAAGTGGCTAAGATATTTTTAAATAAAGGCGTTGACCGATGTTATAACGATCCTGAGTTACATTTTATTTATGGAAACTATCATTTAAAACATGGTAACAAACTCCTTGCTCTACACGAGTTTGAGACTTCTTTAGAGGTTTTACCAAATTATTTTCCGGCACAAAAAATGATTAGAGAATTAACTGAGTGAAATTATTCATCTTCTTCGACCCAACGTTTTACATCAAAACGCAAGTCTGAAACTTTCATTTTCAAAGATTTCAAATAAGGTGTTAATTCTGTTAAAATTTTTGTTTTACGAAACATCAATTCTTGAGCTACGGCGGGATTTTTGCAGGCGATTATCATAACTCCATTTGTTGTCATTGAAAACGGCTTAGAATTGTCTTTAAACTTGTCTCCTACAACTTTTTGCCAGAACTTAAAAAGATTACTTTTCGTAATCGCCTTTTTAAAATTTTTATCTTCCAGCATTTTTGCTAAAGTGTCATCAATGCCTTCAAAGTTAGTATACAGAACCTTTTTTGTCATTTTAAGCCCATTTCGTATTTGTGTGCTATAATTAAGCAATGGAACATTTGAACTTAGATGATAGCATAAAAAAATCAAAGAATATATTAATAATAACTCACGTCAACCCTGACGGCGACGCTTTAGGCTCTATGATTGCACTTAGAGACTTAATTTACAATCATTACAAGAAAAAAGCAGAAATGATGATTGTATCAAAATACCCTAAGATGTACGAATACCTAAGTGGAGCAAAGGACGTTAAGCACATATCTGAATTTGACAATTCAATGGTGTACGATATGGTTATCCTTGTTGACGTTGCGGCTTTAGACAGAATTTTTGATGCCCAAATTTTCTACGAAAAAGCAATGATTAAGGCTACAATCGACCACCACAAAACGAACAATTACGATGCGAACATTCAATTTGTTGAAAGCAATGCAAGTTCGACAGGTGAAGTTCTATTCCAAATAGCAGAAAATCACGGTTGGAAACTTGACGAAAAGATTGCAGAAGCAATCTACACAGCTATTTTGACAGATACAGGCGGGTTTAGATTTGACAACACAAGCTCTAGAGCCTTAAAAATTGCATCAAAACTTGTAGCTGCAGGCGCTAGCCCTAAAAAAGTTTACAAAAATTGCTATGAATCAAAATCCAAAAATTTGGTCATGTTCCAAGCATACTGCATAAGCAAGGCTGAATTTTCTGACGACGACAAAATTGCATACACTGTCGTTTACAAAAAAGACCTTGAAAAATTTGGCGGTGGTGAAGACTTTACTGAAGGTTTAGTTGAAGTTTTAAGAGCCATTGAAACAACAGAAGTTGCTTTCATATTGAAAGAACTAGACAACAAGATGTTCAAAGTATCTATGCGTAGCAAAAACATTGACGTTGCAGACGTATGTTCTGAGTTCAACGGCGGTGGACACAAGTTTGCAGCAGGTTGCGTAATCAAGCACAATGCAAAAGATGCAGTAAAAAAACTTATTGAGTTAATCAAAAAACAGGGTGTTTAATGAAAAAAATCATTATTTACTTAAAACGATTAATAAAATCTGTCGTTGACAATGACTTTTTCGGAATGGCTTCTGAAATGGGTTTTATGTGCGTTTTAGGCATCTTCCCTATGCTTTTGTTTCTTACAGGTATTTTTAGTTGGGCAGGAAAGCACGATTTCATAAAACCAATTTTATCATTTATGGTTCAAATTATGCCTGACGAATCAGTAGAATTGGTATTTACAGTATTAAAAGAAGCTGTATTCTACTCAAAAGGTGGATTTTGGGCAATTCTTGGTTTTTTAATTACTGTATTTTTAACGACAAACACGCTTGCAATCATTGCTAAAGGCTTGAATAGGGCTTACAAAATCGGTGAAACCCGTTCATTCCTTTACACTCGTATACTTGCATTCTTTATGTTAATCGTAAATACTGCTGTTTTATTCATAACAGTAAACTTAATCATTTTCGGTAAAATCATTTTCAATTTCTGCGTAACTTATTTGCATTTAGGTCAAGAGGCTGCTGCAATGTGGTTGTTCTTACGTTGGCCAATTTCGTTTGTTGCGCTTTACGTAATGGCATTTTTGCACTACTACATTTTACCAGATTTGAAAGGACCGGAACTTTTAAAATTAAAAAGCACCATTCCTGGAACATTCTTTTTCAGCACATTTTGGTTAATCGGTTCGTGGGGATTTTCAATCTACGTGAACAACTTACACACATACAACTTTATTTATGGCACAATTGGTGCGTTTGCAGTGTTAATGGTATGGCTATATTACTCATCAATCCTTATTCTTATCGGTGCAGAAATCAACTCGCAAGTTTATAACAGGCTAGGTATTTCAAATGGGAAATAGCCAAAGACTACATGTAAATTACGCCTCAATCGTTGATATCATTGAAGAAAACTCAACCGTACTTGATTTAGGTAGCGGTGATGGCACTTTGCTTAAAATGTTAAAAGACAAGAAAAACGTTCAAGGCAAAGGGATTGAAATTGACGAAAACTCTGTAATTGAAAGTATTCAAAATGGCGTTTGTACAATTCAAGGAGACATAGACGAAGGTTTAAAGCAAATTGCAGACAAGGAATACGACTATGTAATTCTTAACAGCACACTTCAATCAACAGAAAAGCCCGATTATGTAATTCACGAAATGCTAAGAGTTGGCAAAAAATGCGTTGTAAGTTTTCCAAACTTTGCTTATTGGAAGGTTCGTTTTTACTTGATGTTCAAGGGTCGTATGCCAAAGTCAGAGCGTTTACCGTTTGAATGGTACGACACACCGAACATTCACTTATTAACAATCAACGACTTTTTTGAGTATGCAAAAAAGAATAATTTCAAAATTCTAAAATCACTATACTTTACAAATGGTAAAGTTAGAAAAAATATTATTACAAGATTAATCAGCCCGCTATTTGCAGAAGACGCTATTTTTGTGTTGACCAATTAGCAGTATTGCTTTTTTTTATTCTGTTTGTTATAATCATTACAGATATTAGGAGAAATCATGAAAAACATTGTTATCTATACAACTAAAAAACAATCTGACATTAAAGACACAATCGAAAACTTAGATAGTATCGATAAAGCTAGTGTTAGAGTTGAATTAGCTGAAGATTTAAAAGAATACGAACTTTTAAATCCATATTTATTAATCGTTGAAGACGTTCCAAACTTGAACGATGTATTAATGACAACAAAATTCAAAGTTCCTGTATTGTTCGTTGGTGAGCCAATCAATGATGTTACAATAAGAGCTTTAACTTACGATTACATCTCAACTCCAATCAACAAAGATGTTTTAGTAACTCGTATTAATTCATTATTCAAAGTTAAAGAATTCCACGATAAAATCAACGAAGTTTCTAG
>CALAFU010000224.1 GCA_937891325.1 uncultured Candidatus Melainabacteria bacterium
AATATAAGGAAGAATACCACTTCCCAACAGAAGCAAAGGAAATGGAACTTGTATTTGAAACAATTACATCTTTGAGAAACGTACGTCAAAGTTTCAATATCTCTCCTTCAATCAAGGTTAACATTGAAGTTCTTGCACCAAGCGAAGAAAAACCTGTATTTGAGGCCGTAATTCCTTATTTACAACGTTTGGCAAGAGTTGAAAACGTTAAGTTCATTGAAAATACTGATAATTCTTCTAAAAAGAGCGCAACAGCAGTTGTTTCAGCTTCAAAAATTATCATTCCATTAGAAAACTTGATTGATATGGACGAAGAAATTGCTAGACAAAACAAGAAATTAGATAAATTGTTGAAGGAAAAATCTTCACTTGAAGGCAGAGTAAACAACCCTAAATTTGTTGAAAAAGCGCCTAAAGAGCTTGTTGAAGAAACAAAAGCAAAAATTGAAGAACTTTCTGGACAACAAAAAGCAATTGAAGATTTTATCAACTTGTTAAAGGCGTAGAAAATGCAAACTCTTGCAAGTGTGCGCAGTTATAAGATAGTATTGGCAAGCTTTTTGAGCTATTTGCCATCAAGAATTCTCGTAATTCTAAACTCACTTATGATTGTGCCAATCCTTGCGTATTTCTTGACCTCTGGCGAAATGAGTGTATTCCAAATTAGCATTGGTATACTCAATTTTGTATGCACTTGCTCAACCGATTGGATTGCAAAGTCAGTACTTCGATTTTATAGAAAATATCACAACGAAAATAGGTTAGATGAATTTTATTCAAATATCGCAATGATAGAATTTATCGCTATTTTAGGAGTTTTTGCAAGTTATTTTATATTTAAAGATTTTGTCAGCACAAAATTTTTAATCTCTAATAAAATATTCTTTTTAACACTTGTATTGGTTATTCCATGCGGAATTCGACAATTTTTATACCAATTACTTAGAATTTTAAAAATGCCTTATTGGTACGCAATTTCAATTATAATCTACCAATTAGCACTTTTGGGATTATTCTTTGCTTTTTCAAACTTGATACCAAAATCCTCTGCAATCCTTGTAGCAATGACATTTGCAGTAGCTTTTGTTGATATAATTTTACTGTACAAATTAAACTTAAAACATAAATTAAGCATAAAATTTGACAAAAACATAGTTAAAAATGTGCTTATATACGCAATTCCATTGATTTTCACAAATATTTGTATTTGGTTAATTTTGCATCTTGGAAAATTCATTTTGCAGTTCAATAAAGAAATCTTAAATACCGCTATTGTAGGTACAGCGTGGTTTTTCACAACAAATGCTCTAACTCCGCTTTTTTCTCTTCTTTTATTCGCAATTTTTCCATTAATCATCAAACGATTTGAGAAAAAATATCGTCTAAAAGAATTTATGACAAGTGCTTTAAGACTATATATAGCAATGTTTTTGCCGTTTGTTTGTGTATTTTGTTTTTATTCTTTTGACATTGCAAAACTTGCTTTTAGGCAAGAATACTACTATTTAGGATTGCTGTTCCCGTTTTGCGCAATAACAATTTTCGTTCACGAGTTTATGAAGTTGATGAACATGAAATATCACTTAAAAAACAGAACCTACGTAGAAACAGGCTTAAGTGTACTCGTAGCAATCATTTGCGTTGTTTTAAACTTCATCTTGATAAGATATTTCAGCATTTTAGGAGTTGGAATAGCAATGTTAATCTCTATATTGTTGCTTTTCACCCTAAATTCCTTCGTAAATTTCAAACACTTAAATTTTATTGTTCCATCAAATATTTTTAAAACGCTTGGAGCATCAATATTAATAAGCCTTTTGGCTTTTTCTATCGTATTCTTGTTCACATTCAAATACAACAATAACTACGTTATTGTTACAAGAATAATCGCATTTTGCTTGCTATACTTCGCTTTGACACTAAAATTTAAAAAACTTGTTTTACAATAAATATCTACGTTTAATTTTAAAGTTAGATTTATCTTGTAATAATTTGCCTTCAAGGTCTTTTAAATAGTCATTTTCAGCTTTTGTAGATTTATATCTAACATAAACTGTTTCTTTTTTATTACCTAGTATTTTTGTTTCCTTTGAAAGTCTGTAATTCGCTTGTGGCAAGCTATTTTCTTTTACCAAAGGCGCAAGGTCTTTTTGTGTAAGTGTTTTAGTAAATTCATTTCGTGTGATATAGACAGTGTCCTTGTTTATCCAATATAAATCCATTGAATGATAACCAGATTTATTAAATATGTCTTTCAAAATCTTAAAATCAGCCATAAATTTGTCGGTATTATCAATGTTTTTGTTGATAATTTTTGCACAGTCAACATAAACAACCAAATCCTTGTCATCCAAGTATTTGTTCAATTCAGCCAATTTTGCCTCTGAATTCATATTTCTAAATTGAGCTAAAATTTCGTTTTGTATTTTTAATAAATCACTCACTTCGTCTTTGTATTCTGAATTCTTGCTAAGTCTTTCTAGACAAGCATTTGAGACAACTATCCATTGCTTAAAATAGCCAAATTCTTCAGCTTTAGTCATTATAAATTTATTTTGAGTCATAAATTTTACATTTTTATAAATAGTCAAATAGTCAGTTGCTGTCTGAATATCAGGCTTGCTAAGAGTTTCATCAATGTCAGAATAAATTTTGTCACGTTGTTCTTGTGTCAAAGCTGGTGAAATAATATCTGCACATTGATGCAAACGTTTCAAGAGTTTTACAGGGTCAACAGAAGCGTCCAAGTACATTTGAACCTCTGTTACATATCTAAAATAATTGAACATTCTTGTCTCAAGATATTTTTCATCATTAGTCAAGAAATCCAATGATTTCAAGTATTTCAAGGATTGATTACCCGTAAAAATCAAAGGAACAAAAAATCTACGTGAAATCTGAAATCTTTCGCCTAAGAAAGACTCCTCAACCAAGTCCACAGACTTGATTTCGCCTGTTTTTGTATTTTTAATTCTTGCATAAAAATCAGGTACAACAGTTAATTCACGCGGAAAGTCGCTCATTGTCTTGTTATAAGTAATTCCTGAAGTATATGTAAATACGGGAGTTATATCATCAACAAAAACTTCATTAGGCTTAAAAACTAGAGTATAACTGACGTTTTGCCCTTTATAATCTTTTGTCGAATGTACAATTTGAACGTCATTATTAAAGGCTTTTTCGATACCGCCAGCAATGTTTTCCATAGAAGAAACTTTTTTTCTTTCAAGCTCGTTTAGCTTTAAAATAGCGGGTTTATCCATTAAAAACAACTTTTTGCTCTTTAAAAATACTATATGAGAATACAAATGATAAGCTGAAATCTTGTCTACTATTGCTCTTGAGGTTTTATAAAGATTTTCTCCGTCATATTCAAATTCGCCCAAATCCACGCCAACTGCGACATCTAAGTCATTTGGAATTGGATTATTCTTGATAAATCCGCTTCCATAATAATTTTTATAAAGATAGTCCATATCCTTATATTGTTGTCTACAAAGGTTCATAACCCTATCTAAAGCGTTATCAATAGGTTTTATGCTATTTTTAGCATAACCAATAGCCTTAACATTCGTTTGTGGGCAGACATACACCACTTTTAATACATTGTCATGAATCAAAAGACAACATAGTATAAAAAGTATGATTGATAAAAAAATTAGTCGTTTATTCATAATAATTTATTATACTACAATATTGATTTTATTGCATTTTAGCCATATTTATTACGAATTGTAACAAAAAATCACATGTCTGAAATCCGACCTTTTGAAAATACTTTATATATATGTAAGTCAAAGATGACAAACATTAGAGAGACACGAGAAATAATTAAGAGAGACATTATATTAACCGTTTGAAGAAGACAAAAGAGCTAAGAACGAGAGAAAAATTAGAGAAAACACACACTACACACTAACCTACCCTACCTAACACATTCCCTTCCTAAAATGAAAAAATTTCAAGCCACTAAATTTCAAAAAGTGGCTTTTATTTTGCGCAAAATTTTGATTTTTTCAAAATTTTGCGCAATTTTATACTCAATCCCCAAAACAAGCGCCCAGCCTGTCACTTCACGATTTTTTAGAGTAAAACAGAGATTTAATAGACTTTTTCAGCCTTTTGTCGGTAAAAAAACGTCCGTAAAAATACGTACGTATTTTTACGGACAAAAATTAAACTTTAGTCTTTTTCAGTTATCTAATAAAGTTTGTTTTAATTTTTTCTTCAATTTGTGGGTGATCAATTCCATTTTTCTTTGCATTTTCGAAAGATTTCATCATCCAAGCCAAATTTTTTCCAACTATGCGCATAATTTGCAAACCTTCTTTATCTTGAAGAACTTGTTCTGGTGCATTACCGTGAACCATGTTCCAATAATTTGAAGGAACAACAGGCATACAATTGATTGTAAAATGCTTCATAATAGCGTCAAGACTCGCTGTTGTACCTGCTCTACGTGCTGAAACAATTGCTGCTGCTGGTTTATACTTAAAGTTTGCACCGCCAGCATAGAACATTCTGTCCATTGCAGAAAGCAAACGCCCTGATGGGTGAGCATAGTAAACCGGTGAGCCGAAAACAAAACCGTCTGCGTCTTTAGCTTTTTCGATTATGCTATTGATAATGTCGTCTTCAAAAACGCATTTGCCTGTACCTGAATTTCTGCAACTGCAACAGCCCATACAATCACGAATTGGTTTGTTGCCTAGTGAAACTATTTCTGTTTCTATATTTTGAGCGTTTAGTTCTTTTTCAATTTCTTTAAGTGCTGTGTATGTACAGCCTTGAACGTTCGCGCTACCGTTAATCATTAATACTTTCATTCCTTCGCTCCTTATTTCATTGATGAATAAATTGCATCAGCAAGTTTATTCAAATCTTCTTCTTGTTCGTCTTTAAGTGCTGATTTTAGGGTAACTGTTGGTTCTAAAACTTCCATATTACCCATAGTTTCTAGCATTGCTTTAATTTGTTTGCTTGCAGTTGCAGCCCAAGTACCGTTTTCAACGATTGCAACTTTTCTATTTTTTAATGCGTGTGCTTTAAGGTCATTTAGAACAGTTTCCATATTGCAGAAAATTCCGCCATTGTAGCTGATTGAGCCAATTACAAGGTGAGAGCATCTAAACGCTTCAGCAACAATTTCTGAGTAATGAGTTTTTGAAACGTCGTAAACCTTGATATTTTTAACACCTTTGTCTGCAAGTTTTCCGGCTAAAATATCCATTGCGCTTTCTGTGTGACCGTAAACAGAGCCATAAATCAACAATACAGTGTTTTCTTCAGGTTCATAAGTTGACCATTTTTGATATTTGTCGATAAACCAGCCTAGGTTTTCTCTCCAAATTGGACCATGAAGTGGGCAAATCATACTAATTTCTACACCTGAAGCCTTTTTCAAAAGCGCTTGAACTTGAGCGCCATATTTGCCAACGATATTTGTGTAATATCTTCTTGCATCATCAAGCCAATCTTTTTCAAAATCAACTTCATCAGCGAAAATATTACCGTTTAAAGCACCAAAAGTACCAAAAGCATCAGCAGAGAATAAAATTTTGTCAGTCACATCATAAGTAACCATTGCTTCTGGCCAATGAACCATAGGCGCCATAATGAAGGTTAATTTGTGTTTGCCTGTTTCTAAAACATCGCCTTCCTTGATAATCATTGTATCAGCATCAACATCAAATGAGAAGAACTGCTTCAACATAGTTTGAGTTTTTGCATTGCAAACAATTTTTAATTCTGGATATTTTTCAACAACATCTTGAATTGTAGCTGCATGATCTGGTTCCATGTGGTTTACAACCAAGTAGTCAAGTTTTCTTCCGTCAAGTGCGTAAGCCAAATTTTCTAAAAATTGGTCGTGTGCGCTCTTATCAACAGTGTCTAACAAAACAGTTTTTTCATCTTTTAATAGGTATGAATTGTAAGAAACACCTCTTGAAACAGGAAAAACATTTTCAAAAAGTGCGATTCTTCTATCGTTCACACCCAAAAAAGTTAAATCATCAGTAATTTTTCTAGTATTATGCATAATTTTTACTCCTCACTAAATTCCCGAAGAATTATAGCATAAAATAAGGCGGTTTGCAACGCAAACCGCCGATTTCCTTATTCTCTCTTCCTTATATTATCAAATTTAAACGACAGAGCCTAGTGATGAAATTACACTCGCCATTCCACCGTTGTCTTTGTAGTTGTTAATTAAACCTTGAATAAAGTTTCCTGCTAAGTTTTTGCCAGAACCAAAGTTAGCTAATGTGCCTGCAACTTCATTGTTTGGAACTTTTTTTGCAAGATTTTCAAAACCTTCTTTAAATTCTTGCTGAGAAACTTCACCGTCGCCGTCTTTATCAAGAGCTTTTTCGATTGAACCCATTAATTTGTCCAACAAGTTTTGGTAAGAATTTGTATTAGCAGAGTCTTCAACACCTTGAATTTGCAAACCTGAAGGAATTCCCAATTCTTGATTAATCAATTGAGACTCCTGTAAGCCTTGTACACCTTCAGTTTTATTCAAGCCCAAAGAGTGATACTGTTCTTGCAATTTATTTAAAAAGTCATCGTTTTTATTAATATCGTTTGAGTTAGTAACCAAAAGATTTTCTAGATTTTCTTTTGCGCTATTAACTTTTCCAATGCCGTTTCCGTACATTTTAGCCATTAACGACTGTAAATCTGTATTAGCGGTCAATGCCCCTATTGTTGACATAAAATATTTCCCTCCAAGTCCACAATTCTATTCTATGGATTTTTGAAGGTTTTTAAATCCTCTATTAAAATGATATTTTATTATTCAACGTCTTTAAGTTTGAAAACATTATACATTTCAACAAGTGAGAACAAAATAAATGTGCCGAAAACTAGCATATAAGATTTGTTTGAATAAACTAAATGTCCTACACTATTTGAAACGGGGGCATATACATCAAGCAAAACACCCACCAAACTTGCCAAAATACCTACTGACAAGAAGAAACAGCAGTTCATAATGCTTAAAGCAGTTCCTCGAACTTCATATTTGTTTGTACCATGGATAATTGGCACTAATAATGGTGACATACCTCCACCAATAGCAACCAACATCAACATATAAACGATTAAATGAGTTCTAATATCAAACAACAAGCACAAGAAAATTATTACAAAGATTGTTGTTGTAAACAAGCAAACACTTTTCATAAATATTACTCGGCGATTGTTGCATAATTTGCTCAAAGTTGCTAATGACAACCCTGAAACACCTGCTATAATTACCATTACAGAAAGTGCAACTGACGCTTGAGTTGCTGATAAATTAACGAAATCTTTTAAGAATTTAACCCCAATAACTGTTTGGATTACGTAATACAAGCCATAATTTAAGCCTGCAAACATATACAAATTACGGTTAAAATGTTTTGATAAAACCTCTTTAAATGGTTCTAATGAAAAATGAACGTGTTCGTTTTGAGGTACACCATGCAAAAAGTGTAATACAAATGCATAAACCAAAACTACAACAAGAGTTATAATCGCCAAAACATTCATTACAGCTTGCCATGAGAATACGTGTGCAACCATTATAAACGGAGCGTTTGCGCAAACACCGCCCATATAACCTGTAATCAACATTAATGAAACAGAAATTCCAAAATATTTATCTGGAAAACATTTTTTAACCTCTTGAACCAAGCTCAAATAGAAACAAGCAGCACCTGCACCTAAAAGCATACGGCTAAAATACAATAGTGGCAAGCAAGTTGTGTTAGGAAAAATTAAAGCCCCAACAGCGAACAAAGAACCACCCCACAAAATAACCTTTACACCACTAAATCTATCAACTAACATCCCGATAGCAAGCAAGCTGAAAGCATAAGTGTACATAAATGTTGCACCAAAAGATGTGATAATAGGTGCGCTTGCATGCAAATCTACTTGCAAAGTATCAAATATTGCCCCAGGGATTGCAACCCTTTGGAAATTTGCCATTACATACAAAATACAAGCTAAAAATATTAAGGTTATGTGTGTGTGATATTTTCTCATAATTCCAAATCTATTCTAAATATATTATACAATAGATAAATGAGCGTTTATATAATCTTAATTTTTAAAAAGACTATAAGGCTTTAAGATCATAAGACAATAAGTCATCTATAATCATTTTTGTCAGGCAATGCCTGACCTACTACTTTAGAATTACGTTCTAAAATATTACCAACCAAAATAATCAATTACTGCATCAACAAAACTTGCTCCCAAAAGCATTAGAGCACTACCGTCTTTTGGATTACTACCTGATGTAACAGTATGTCCTTGATTTTTCTGTCTATTTGACAATGCTTTGTTCCAACAGTCTTTAAAAGTTTTTTTACTTTTGCTAGAGGATTTACCATATAATACCTCAGTATTGTCTTTTAAATTGTTTGAATCAAAGATTTTGCCATCTTTATCATCAAGTGTAGCTGTGTTTAATGAATCTACATTCGCCTTAACATTTGTATTTAATGTTTCTGCTTTTCCATTATTTTTTGCAGTATTATTTTTTAAAACGTTACCCGCTGTTAAACTACCAAAATTATTATTTAAATTTCCGATACCCATATACACACTCCTTTTATTCTGTATATTCTCTTTATCGGCAAATTTTTATATAACTTTAGCGCTTTTATTTGTTTATTAATTTTTATTACATTAAAATATCCAGTCTGTATATAAAACGGCGGGTGCGATAAAATCGCACCCGCCGTTATTTTTATGAATTAATTATTCATTATTTGTTGTAGAAAACAGTTAATTCATCACCAGGGTTTAATGCTGAATCGTTAACTGAGCTTGGTAAGATTAAGTATCTTACTTCGTCACCGAATTCATATACAACACCAAATACACCTGAAACAGCCAATTTAGCGATATCGTAAACGCCGTAACCGATAGTTACAAAGCCTTTACCGAAGCTTCTTAAACCAGCCATTGGTTCTAATGAAGCTGTGTTAGCCATTGTATTTGATAAGTTGTCACCTAATCTTTCAGTACCGTTTGAAACTACGTTAGCAGCAGCTGAAACTGAACGACCAGCAACACCAGCAACTCTGCCTGTAGCTGAGAATGGAGCACCCAATACTCTTGCAACTACGTTAGTTGTTTTAACGTTTGTAGCATCAACGTCTGAAACGTTAGCAGGGAAATCAACACCGTTGATTGAAGTGAATTTAACTTTTACATAACCAGGGTTTTTAACACCAGGTCTTACAACTTCTACAACTTCACCTTTAACTTTTGAGCCAACTGCGTAGCAAGTGCCAGCAACTTTAGCATCTTCAGTTGTTACTGCGTAGAATGTGTCGCCGATGTTAGAGTGTCTAGCATCAACTCTTTCTGACATTTTAACTTTTACAGCACCTAAGTTTGAGCCGTTTAAGAATTTAGCATTGTAGTATTTGCTTACGCTTAATGCACAAACTAATTTGTAAAGTTGTTCTGTTGATAAATATTTTTGACTAGCAACTTTGTCTAATTCTGGAAGGTTGTTTAAGATACCTGATTCCATAACTTTGATTGTTGCTTTTGTTGCCCATGCAGGGATTTCTTGCATTTCGTATTTGTTAACTAATTTGCCAACTGTTTTAGCTTGTGGTTCGTTGCTTAACAATTGAGCGAATGTAGCGAATACTTCAGCTTTTGTAATTTTTTGTTCTGGGCGGAAGTTTTTATCTGGGTAACCAATCATAACGCCAGCGCCTAATGCTCTGTAAATGTAAGGTTTAGCCCAATTTGCGTTTACGTCTTTGTATTGGTATCTTGTTTTAACTGTTGGTAAGTTTAAACCTTCAGCCATTGCGTGTGCCATTTCTGAACGTAAAACAGGTTTTTTAGGGTCGAATTTACCGATTAATTTTTCTAATTTTGACATCAAGTTTTTAGCCATTGAATCGATAACTACGTTTTCTTTGCCTTGTACTGATAAATCAGAATCTGATTTCAATACTTTGTCGCCTACTAGGTAAACACCTTCAGCTTGAGTAGATTGTACTTGCGTACCAAACATTGTTGGATGTGCGTATGCTTGAACTGTTGCAGTACCAGCAGCGTGAGCTGATGTTGCAATCATTAAAGCAGCCACAGTCGCAAATAATGATTTGAATAATTTCATTTTTTGTCTCCTTTTTATATACACATGACAATATGATTTACGATATACAATATCAAGACTTATTATCCATGAAAAGATAAAAAAAGACAAGAATTGTTTAGAAATTTTAAAGATTTTTTAATATATCCAAAAAAATATATAATCATATTATGAACAGACACGTTATTAAATTCATCAGAAGGGTAATTCACGGTAAATCTCTTTGGCAAGCACTACTAATAGGGGTTATAACAGGTTTTCTTATTGTTGCTTTCAATAGTTCAATTAGTTGGACATTCAATTATATTCAGAGTTTCACGCTTCATAATCCTCAAAGAATATGGATATTACCACTTATAACCACTTTAGGCGGTTTGATTTCTGGGCTATTAGTGTTTAAATTCGCACCCGAAACTCGTGGAAGCGGAATTCCGTATGTTAAGTTATGTTTAGCTAACTACGGGAAACTTACAAGAATTAGAAGCATTTTTGTTAAGTTTTTCGCAGGTCTTGCCGCTATCGGTTCTGGTTTATCACTTGGTAGAGAAGGTCCTAGCGTTCAATTGGGTGCCGGTGCCGGTGCTTTAGTTGGAAAATTATTCAACGCAACGGGATTTAACAAGGACAAACTTATTGCAGCCGGTGCAGGTTCTGCCATTGCGGCGACTTTTAACGCTCCAATTGCAGGCACAGTTTTTGTTTTGGAAGAATTAATCCATAAATTTTCTTACATGATTTTGTTACCAACAATGGTTGCAGCCGTTGTAGCATCTGCTATTGCGCGTGAATGTTTAGGAAACAATCCAGCCTTCAATATAATTATGACAAGTGCAGATTTGAACTTTAAAACAATAGCTGTATGTCTTATTCTTGGCGTTTTAGCAGGTGTTTTGGGTGTAATGTTCGCCCGAACAATTTTGATTACAAATAAAATTTACACACTTTTGAATAAAATTCCTAATTGGGCAAAACCAGCTCTTGCAGGCTTAATCATCGGTTTAATCGGTGTAATTTTGCCTCAAGTAATGGGTTCAGGTAATTTGACCGTAGAAAGCCTTTTACAAGGCAACATTGGGTTGAAACTTGTACTTGTAATTTTCATCGTTAAATTCTTCGTAACTCCAATATGTTTCGGCTCTGGAGCTGCGGGCGGTATTTTCTTGCCAACCTTGATGTTAGGCGCATTTTTGGGATATTTAACAGGCGGATTAAGTCATTTTATCGGTTTGACAGTTAACCCAATCGCCTTTGGTGCAATCGGTATGGCTGCATTTCTTTCAGCCGTTGCGAGAACTCCAATTACAGCGGTAATTATGGTTTTTGAAATGACAGGCGGATATGCGACTATCTTGCCAATTATGCTAACTGCCGCTATTGCGGACGTTGTAGCTGAAAAAATGGCACATAGACCTATCTACTCAACTCTTGCTATTCAGCAACTAAAAAATGAGAAAAAGGTTTAAGCATCTTGTTTTAAGCGCCAATGTAGGATTAAAATTGCCAATATAATTACTGATGAGCCTAAAATAAAGTTCAAAACATCTATTTTTTCGTGAAAAATTAAGATTGAAAAAAGAACGCCAAATGGAATTTTCAAGTTGTTCATAATTGCTAAAGTCGAACTTTTAACGTATTTTGAGCCTTTATTCCATAGGTAAAAGCCTATTCCTGTTGGAACTACACCAAGATAAAGTATCGCCAACACTTGCAAATAAGTTAATGAAGTAGTTGCCATTTCGTTGTTTGCAATTACAAACGGCATTATCAAGAAAAACGCACCCAAATAAGCACTTGCCATAAGGTTTTCTGATTTTATTTCGTCTGGAATAAACTTTTTCCACAAGACTTGACCAAGTGCAAAGGTACAATTTGAAGTTTCCATTAACAAAACACCTTTAACAATTTGAGAGAATTCTAAATTTTGCCAAACAACAATTCCTGCGCCCAAAACAGACATTAAAATACACAAAATATAGACAAATTTGAACCTATCACCAAATAGAGATGCCCAAATTGCAACAAAAACAGGAGTTGTAGTCGTTAAAAGTGCAACCTCGTTTCCCTGCAAAAATTTAAACGCTTTTAAAAAAGCAAAATACATTACACCAAACTGAATCATTCCGATAAAAAATGCTTTTAAGTGGTCTTTGCAGGTAAATTTTCTGACAAAAGGTAAAAAAATTACGAAGGCAAAAAGTAATCTAAGCATTACGACAAAATCTGTCGGCAACATACTTAATTGGCTTTTGATAAGTCCAAATGATAATGAAAAACATACTGTTGCGATTAAAAGGTATAACATAATTCCAACTTTTCTTTTATAATAAAAATGTAAAAAACTTTACATCATAACATATTTAAGGTAGCATAAAAAAGAGGAGTCTGCATGGAAAACTTAAAATATAAAAGAATTTTATTAAAAATCAGCGGTGAAGCATTATTAGGAGAACAACAGTTCGGTATTGATTATAAGCCCGTTGAATTTATTGCTGAAGAAATTAAACAAATCCACGAAATGGGCGTAGAAGTTGCCGTTGTAGTCGGTGGCGGAAACATTTTCAGAGGAATGAAAAACAGCGCTCGTTTAGGAATGGATAGAGCTTCAGGCGATTATTTAGGTATGTTGGCAACAGTTATGAACGCTCTTGCCCTACAATCAGCACTTAAAAAGATTGACGTATCTTGCAGAGTTCAATCTGCAATTGATATGAACCAAATCGCTGAACCTTATATCAGATTTAAAGCAAACAGACACTTGGAAAAAGGTCGTGTTGTAATATTTGCCGCAGGTACAGGCAACCCATTCTTTACAACTGATACAGCAAGTGCCTTAAGAGCATCTGAAATTGA
Organism: uncultured Candidatus Melainabacteria bacterium; assembly: GCA_937891325.1. GTDB lineage: Bacteria > Cyanobacteriota > Vampirovibrionia > Gastranaerophilales > Gastranaerophilaceae > UBA6984. Next base: position 12,971 of record CALAFU010000224.1, read on the forward strand.
TGCACAAGTAATGTTAATGGCTAAAAACGGTGTTGACGGTGTTTACACTGATGACCCTAACGTTAACAAGGACGCTAAGAAGTTAGAAAACATTGATTATGATGAAATTATCAAACACGATTTGAAGGTTATGGACAGATCAGCTTGCGATTTATGCCAACAAAACAACATTCCAATCATCGTTTTCGATTTCAAAGCAAAAGACGCAATCAAGAGAATCATCTTGGGCGAAAAAGTCGGAACTTATGTAGGTAAACAATAATAAGAAAGAGGTAAACAATGTCAGAAGCATTAGATACATTATTCAAAAACGGTACAGAGAAAATGGAAAAAGCCATTAACCAATTACACCGCGAATTTTCAACAGTTAGAACAGGTCGTGCAAACCCTGCAATGTTGGACAAAGTTATGGTTGAATATTATGGCGCTCCAACTCCATTAAAACAAATGGCTCAAGTTACAGTATCAGAAGGTACTTCTCTTGTAATCGCTCCATTTGATAAATCAATTTTAAAAGAAGTTGAAAAAGCAATCATCAAGGCTGAATTAGGTGTTGCTCCTAACAACGACGGTGTTTCAGTAAGATTAAACTTCCCACCTTTAACTGAAGAAAAAAGAAAAGAAATCACAAAAGACGTTAAAAAATTCGGTGAAGAAGCTAAAGTTCAAGTAAGAAACGTTCGTCGTGATATGACTGATGAATTGAAAAAATTAGAAAAATCTGAAAACTTACCAGAAGATATGGTTAAAGACAATCAAGACAAAATTCAAAAATTGACTGACAAATACACAGCTATTATCGACAAAGAAGTTACAGAAAAAGACAAAGAGGTTATGACAGTATAATGAAAAACTCAGCTCTAAGAGTAATTACAGGTTGGATTTTAGGGCTAATCGCTCTAGCATGTATTATTTTCGGTGGCTTACCACTGTTAATTTTGCTAGCTATAATTACCTTCTTAGCATCGAAAGAGTTCGTTCAAATATTAGAGCATAAAGGTTTTTATCCAAGTTTAAAAGTAATTGTAGTAGCAGATGTAATTTTTGCGGTTCTTGCTTACTTCAATTGCTTCCACTTGGTACCATTAGCTTTTACAGCCGGTACAATGATTGCCTTTATGTGGGTATTGTTTAAGGGCAAACAGCCTTACACTGCAAACGTTGCAACAACAATCGTAGGCTTTGTTTACAGCGGTTGGTTTCCATTACATCTTTTATTTTTAAGAGATTTAGGCACAACAAATAATACCTCTTCATTACAAATGATTTTGAAAACTGACTTTATGAATGCAGGTTTAGGATATGTAATTTTCATGTTCTTGCTTGTAATTTTCACAGATGTTGGTTGTTATTATTTTGGAAGAAAGTTCGGCAAACACAAACTTGCACCTGTAATTAGTCCAAACAAGACTATTGAAGGTTCAATAGGTGGTGCTGTTTGCGCTTTAGTTGGCGGTTTTATTATCGCTTATTTCATCAAATTACCTTGGTATCACACAATTATCGCAGGCTTGTTAGTTACTACATTTGCTCAAATTGGTGACTTGTGCGAATCATTGTTGAAACGTGATGCTGGTGTAAAAGATTCTGGCAACTTACTTCCAGGACATGGTGGTTTCTTAGACAGAACTGATAGTTACGTATTTACAATCCCTGTAATTTACTATTACTTCTTATATTTTGTTGTAGACACTCACCATTGGGTAGATTTACTTAGCTTTATCAAAGGAATTTTTTAATGCGTGAAGCGTTAGAAGAAATATTTAACATTAAAATTACGGATGAAGATTTGTTCAAAAAAGCATTGACTCATCCGTCTTTTACTAAAGAAAATAACCTTAATTCACTTGATAATTACGAACGTTTAGAGTTTTTTGGCGATGCAGTTTTAAAACTTGCTATTTCTGAAAAATTAATCAAAAAATACCCAAAATCTCACGAGGGAGAACTAACAAAAATTCGTTCGATATTAATTTCCGATGCAACTTTGTCTAAGATTGCTGAAAAAATTAATATCACAGATTTAATCGTTTTAGGCACCCACGCTGAAAAAGCAGGAGAAAGAAAACGTTCTTCTATCAACGCTTGTGTGTTTGAAGCTCTTTTAGGAGCGTTTTATTTAGACGGCAAGCAAAAGGAAATTATTGATTTTCTAAACAATATTTTTGAAGATTACATTTTAGATATAAAAAACAATATGGCAAAATACAATGCCAAAGAGGTTTTGCAAGAATACACTCAATCAAAAACAAAGGAAGTTCCGCAATACAAATTGATTGAGGAGATTGGACCTGCACATGAACCAAAATTCAAAATGGAAGTACTTTATCAAAACAGAGTTTTGGCAACAGCAATCGGGACAAGTAAAAAAGATGCGGAACAAAAATGTGCTTACGAGGCTTGTAAAAAATTAGGAGTTATAAATGAGTAAAGAAATTATTGTATCACCATCAATTTTGTCAGCAGATTTTGCTAATTTGGAAAGAGATATAAAATTAGTTGAAGATAACGGCGCTGATTGGATTCACGTTGACGTTATGGACGGTCATTTTGTACCAAACATTACAATCGGTATTCCTGTTGTAAAAGCCTTAAAACGCTTTGCTAGAAAACCTCTTGACGTTCATTTGATGATTGATAACCCAGAAAAATATATTGAAGACTTTGCTAAAGCTGGTGCTGATATCATAACTTTTCACTATGAAGCTGTAAAACCAGAAAACATTGAAGAAATTTGCAAAAAAATTCAATCTTTAGGTTGCAAAGCAGGTATTTCAATTAAACCTAAAACTAATCAAAATGATATAATTCCATATTTACCATTCGTTGATATGGTACTTGTAATGACCGTTGAACCAGGGTTTGGCGGACAAGAATTTATGCACTATTGCGCACAAAAAATTCCTACAATTCAACAAAACGGTAAAGAAGATTTAATCATTCAAGTTGACGGCGGAATTAACGACATAACTTCAAAAGTTTGCGTTTCTTTAGGTGCAACTTCACTTGTAGCAGGTAGTTACATTTACAAGAGCAAAGACGTTAAAAAAGCAATTGAGTCTTTAAGAGCGTAAGAATGGCACAAACAGGACAAATCTTTAAAATTCATTCAGATTTTTATTATGTAAATCATAATAATCAAACTTTTGAATGCAAATTAAGAGAAGTCCTTAAAAAACAAAAATTAAAAATTGTTGTAGGCGATTTTGTTGAATTTGAAAACGGTGCGATTGAAAAAGTTTTACCTAAGAAAAACTATATTCCACGTCCAAACGTTGCAAACATTGACCAAATCGTAATTGTATCAGCCGTAAAAGAGCCTGAATTGAGCTTTGAGCAACTTAACCGATACATTGCATTTGCAAAATATTACAACATTCCAACAGAATTATGTTTCAACAAAAATGACTTGTCACTTGATGATTCAACCATTGAAAAAGTATTCCAAATATACGAACCTCTTGGGTTTGACATAGTTTTCACTTCAGCAAAAGAAAAAGACGGGATTGAAGATTTTAAAGAAATTTTAGACGGCAAAATCTCCGTTCTTTGCGGAAGTTCAGGAGTTGGGAAATCGAGTTTAATCAATGCAATTAACCCTAATTGCAACTTGAAAACAAAATCTGTCAGCGAAAAAACAGAACGAGGAACTCACACAACTCGACATTGTGAAATTATCAACATCACTGACACAATGAGAATTGTTGACACCCCAGGGTTTAGCAATTTAAAGTTTGACTTTTTAATGCCAAACGAGGTTGATTTACTTTTTGATGAAATTAGTCAATACAAGGGTTATTGCAAGTTTTCGGACTGTCTTCACGACAAAGAAACAGGTTGTGCAGTATTAGAGCACATTGATGACATTGATTTAAGCCGTTATCAAAGTTATTTAGCTTTTGTAAACGAGGCAAAAGAATACAAAGAACGAGTTAAATATTCAGGCACAAAGCACGAAAGAGAAACTCATTTCAAACATCACAACGACAAAATGGCAGTAAAAATTAGCGCTCAAAAACGTCAATCTGCTAGAAATACTCAAAAACAAAGCATACATAAAGAAATTCATGAGGATAAATAAAATGAAAGAATTAATTGATTTAGTAAACAAAAAATTAGACGAATACTTACCTGTGAGCTATCCAGAAGAAATCTTCGAATCAATGCGTTACAGCCTACTTGCAGGTGGTAAAAGATTAAGACCGATTATGTGTCTTGAAGCATGCAGAGTTTTCGGTGGAGAAATGGAAAAAGCACTTCCAACAGCTTGTGCATTTGAAATGTTACACACTCAAAGCCTTATCCACGACGATTTACCTTGCATGGATAACGACGATTACAGACGTGGCAAACTTACTAACCACAAAAAATTCTCAGAAAGCACTGCCGTTCTTGCAGGTGACGCTCTAATCAGTTACGGAACTCAATTAATTATTGATAAATCAGACCTTCCGGCTGAAACAATTGTAAAAGTATTAAGAGAACACGCTCTTGCAGCAGGTGCTTACGGAATTATTGCGGGTCAAGTGGTTGATATTGCAATGGAAGGCAAACCTTATGATGCTAAAATTCTTGAATATATTCACACTCACAAGACTGCCGATTTATTCAAAGCAGCACTAAAAGCTGGTGCACATATTGCAAACGCAAACGAAGAACAACTTAAAGCAATGGACGATTTTGGTCAAGTGCTTGGATTTGCGTTCCAAATTTGTGACGATATTTTAGATGAAACTTCTACTTTTGAAGAAATGGGTAAAACTATGGGTAAAGATAAAGAAGAAGGAAAGCTAACATATACGGCACTTTTCGGAATTGAAAAAGCTAAATGTGAACTTAATTGCCTTTTAGACAAGGCTTATGATATACTAAAGAAACAAAATATTGAGTCTGATGTCTTCAACTCAATTATTAATTCAATAAGAGAAAAGGTATAAAATGGAAAATTTAATCGCAAAGTACACAAACACAGGTATTGAAGCAATCGCAGCAGGTCTTTTGGCTGCCTTTGTTGCACAAGTAATCAAGATAACTTTAGATATTATTATCAATAAAAGAGTTGATTTCAGAATATTTACAACCACAGGCGGTATGCCAAGCTCACACTCTGCCGGTGTTGTAGCCTTATCAACAATCGTTGGTATCTTAGACGGCTTTACTTCAACAATGTTTGCCGTTGCTATCGGTTACGCTTTTGTTGTAATGTATGATGCAGCCGGTATTCGTAGAGCATCTGGTAAAATGGCTGTTTGCTTAAACAAAATGGTTGCAGATTTCTACAAACACGACGTAAACGCTGCCGGTACAAAGTTAAAAGAAATGTTAGGTCATACTCCTAAAGAAGTTTTCTGCGGTGCAATCTTAGGCGTTGTATTTGCATTCTTCTTTCACTACATCATTCTTTTATAGAGAAAATTTATGAAAAATTCTTGCTTAAAATTTAACGCTTTCACACTTGCAGAAATGCTTGTAGTTCTTTTTGTCATAGGTGTAATCTCTATGATGACAATTCCAACAGTCGTGAAGGTCAACAAGGAAAGAGCTATTTCGGATTTATTGAGCGAAAATTATAAAAAAATTGAACTCGCTTTAGTCATAGACAAAATTTCAAACTTTGATGTTACTGATTTTGGGTTCAGTGCGCTTAGCAAACCTTATAAATCAGCTGAATTTACAGAAGTTTTGAGAGAAAAAATGAAGGTTTTGAATTACTGCACTCCTTCAGAAAGCTCTTGCGGATTTGAATCACAAACACTTCGTGGGTACAAATTACGCATGATGAACGGAAGTTCTATGCTGATTAATGATGATTTTAGAGGGGAATACGACCCTGTTGACGGCACAAACAGAATTTTAGGCGCAACATACATTGATATTGACGGTCCAAACGGTTCAAACACAGCAGGACGTGACCAATTCGGGTTTTACACAACTCAAAAAGGCTTAATTCCAATGGGCGGACCTAAAGACAGGCTTGTTCCATTTTCTGATTGCATTTCGCAACAAGGACTTTCTTTCGCTTGCTCTGCTTGGGTTTTATTAAATAAAAATATGGATTACAAAAATTGCCCAAATGTTATTAATTGGGACGACAAGACAACGTGCAACTGAGATGCCTAGAGGCATTGATACATAGAGGTTTGGCTAATTTTTACTATTTTCTTGAAAAAATTTTTGTTTATGCTATTATTTACCCATAGTTAAAAAAAGGAGAATTTATGATTTCGGTAAACGATTTAAAAACAGGCTTAACTCTACAACTAGACGGTGGCTCTTTATGGTCAGTAGTTGAATTCTTGCACGTAAAACCTGGTAAAGGTGCAGCTTTCGTAAGAACTAAATTGAAAAACGTCGAAACTGGTCAAGTTGTTGAAAAAACATTCAGAGCTGGTGAAAAAGTTGCTAAAGCTATGCTTGATCGTAGAGATATGCAATATTTATACAAAGAAGGTACAGGCTATGTAATGATGGATTTGGAAACTTATGAACAAATCACAGTTACAGCAGATATGATTGGCGACGGTATCAAATACTTAAAAGAAAACATGAACGTTTCTGTTTTAACTCACGAAGGTAATGTAATCGGTGTTGACCTTCCAACTCACGTTGAATTAGAAGTTGTAAACACTCCACCTGCTGAAAAGGGTAACACTTCTCAAGGTGGTACAAAACCTGCTGAAACTGAAACAGGCGCAGTAGTTAACGTTCCATTCTTCGTTGTAAACGGCGACAGAATTAGAATTGATACAAGAACTAACGAATATCTTGACAGATGCTAGTATATCTAGCACTGTCTAGAAAGGATTTAGAATATGAAGTTTGATTTAAAATATTTAGAAAAGTTGGCTAAATTGATGAATGAGTCTGAATTGACAGAAATGCAATTAGAAGACCAAGAACAATCAATTGTACTAAAAAGAGAAAAACAAACGGTAACAACTAACGTAGTTGCAGCTCCTGTTGTTGAAGCTAAAGCTCCAGCACCTGCTAAAGTTGAAGAAGTTAAAGAAGATAACACTTCTTCTATCGCTAAAACTGCAAAAGCTGTAAAATCACCTATGGTTGGTACTTTCTATAAAGCAGCATCTCCAGATGCTCCTGCTTTTGTTGAGGTTGGATCACTTGTCGCTCAGGGCGAAGTTGTTTGTATCATTGAAGCAATGAAACTTATGAACGAAATTGAATCAGATTTTTCAGGTAAAGTTGTTGAAATTTGCGTAGACGACGGACAACCTGTTGAATATGGTCAAGTGTTAATGTATATTGAATAAATTTAAAAATTAGGAATAGAATATTATGTTTAGAAAAGTTCTTGTTGCAAACCGTGGCGAAATTTCGGTTAGAATCATAAGAGCATGCCGTGAATTAGGTATTCCGACTGTTGCTGTATATTCAGAAGCAGATGCAAATTCACTTCACGTAAGACTTGCAACTGATGCTTATTGTATTGGACCTGCTGATAGCTCAAAGAGTTATTTAAGCATTCCTGCAATTATGTCTGTTGCTGAACTTGCAGGTGTTGATGCTATTCACCCTGGATACGGTTTCTTATCTGAAAGAGCTGATTTTGCAGCAATTTGTGAACAACATAACATCAAGTTTATCGGACCTTCTTCTCAATCAATGAGAAAAATGGGTGATAAAGCTAATGCTCGTAAGACAATGATTGAAAACGATGTACCTGTAATCCCTGGTACAGGCATTGTTCACGATGCAAAAGAAGTTATTAAATTTGCTAAAAAAGTTAAATATCCGGTTATCTTGAAGGCTACTGCTGGTGGTGGCGGTAAAGGTATGAGAGTTTGCAGAAACGATGATGAAGTAGCTACAAACTTACAACTTTGCCAATCAGAAGCAGAAAAATCTTTCGGTAATCCAGACGTTTACTGTGAAAAATATTTAGAAAACCCTCGTCACATTGAGGTTCAAATCATCGGCGACCAATACGGAAACTACATCTACTTAGGCGAACGTGATTGTTCAGTACAAAGACGTCACCAAAAGTTGATTGAAGAAACTCCATCACCTGCAGTTGATGAACGTACAAGAAGAAAAATGGGTGAAGCATCTATTCGTGCAGCAAAAGCTGTTAAATACGAAGGTGTTGGTACTTGTGAATTCTTGCTTGATAGCGACGGAAAATGGTACTTCATGGAAATGAATACTCGTGTTCAAGTAGAACACTGTATTACTGAAATGATTTCTAGGGTTGATATTGTAAGACAACAAATTCTTGTTGCTTCAGGCGAAAAATTACAATACAAACAAAAAGATATTAACCTACAAGGTCACGCAATTGAATGTAGAATTAACGCAGAAAATCCTGAAAAGAACTTTATGCCTTGTCCAGGAACTATCGAAGGATATGTTCAACCTGGGGGATTTGGTGTTCGTGTAGATTCTCACGTTTACCCAGGGTATAAAATTCCACCTTACTACGATTCAATGATTGGTAAATTAATTTGCTGGGGTGAAAACAGAAACCAAGCAAGACGTAGAATGTACCAAGCATTAAAAGAATACGTTGTAATCGGCGTTGAAACTACTATTCCGTTCGATTTAGAAGTTATTGAAGATGAAGTTTTCAAAACAGGTGACTTCAACACAAGTTTCCTAGAAGACTTTTACAGAAGAAAAGAAAACAAAAAGTAATTTTTTAACTTTACATCTTTGCAACTTTTGAAAAAACGTTTATAATAGTAATATGAGCGATGATCAAGATTTACAAGAAATTGAGGAATTGCAAGCAATTCTTCGTGAAGATTCGTCTAACTTCCAAGCTAGACGACGTTTGGCTGTGGTTTTGTTAGACAAGGGTTTTAACGAGGAAGCCTTAAAACAGTTTCAATTCTTGATTAGTATTTTCCCAAACGATGCGGGTCTTTATTACAATAAAGGTATCGTTCATGAAAAAATGCGTGATAGTGCAAAGGCTGAACAAGCCTATTTAAAAGCGATTGAACTATCACCAGATGACACAGATTTTTATTATAACTTGGGGCTTGTTTATATTGATATGCGTGAATTTGACAAAGCTATTGAGTGCTTTAAACGCGTATTATCAACAGATGTAGACGATTCAAACAGTTATTTCAATTTAGGTCTTTGTTATGTAAAAAAAGAACAACCCGAAATTGCAAAAGTATGTTTTATGAAAGCTGTACAACTTAACAGCAACGATATTTTTGCGCATTTCCATTTAGGTTACATTTATAGAAACGAAGGCAAAATTCCAGAGGCAATTGCAGAATACAAAAAAGTTATTGAACAATCACCAAATTACAGTTGGGCTTACTTCAATTTAGGCTCAATTGCTTATGACCAAGGGGATTACAACTCTGCATTGGGTTATTTACAAAAAACATTAGAATACAATCCTCGTGACATTGAAGCGTACAAAATTATGACCAAAATTTTGTTCAAAACAGAACGCTACGATGAGGCTTACGGCATCATGAAGGTTGCACTAGAAGAAGTTCCTGACAACGGCGATTTGTATTACGTAATGGCGCAAGTTTTGAAATACAAACAAATGTGGGCAGAATACAAAGAGTGCATGACACTTGCTATGGAAAACCACGACACACTTTCAATTCAGCCTAAAGAAGTTCAAGCCGAATTAGAGAAAAATTTACCGCAAGGAGTGTAATTTTATTAGACGATAAGGCTGTAAGACTATAAGACTTTAAGTCATTTACAATCAAAATGTA
>CALAFU010000225.1 GCA_937891325.1 uncultured Candidatus Melainabacteria bacterium
AAAATGAGAATTATTATTTATTTTCAGGTGCTAATTTTAATAAGAATACCAACGGTATAACCAAGAATGTAACAAGTGCTGCATATTGATAAATATCAGCGAATGCACATAATTTTGCTTGCACCAATAATTGTTTATATAAAACAACGTTAGCTTGTTTCATAGCCGTAACGGTCGCATGATTTTGCATAAAGAAGTGTTTTAATGCTGTAAAATGTTGGTTAAACACAGAGTTATAAACACTCATATTTTTTAACAAATATGTTTGATGAATTTGAGAATAACGTATTGCAAAACTTGCGGCAAGTGAAGTAAACATTGAGCCTGTAACGCATTTTGAAAGACTGTGAACTCCTGCAGCATCTGCGATTTTATCCTTCGGCAAAGTTCCTAAAGCAAGTGCTGAAATTGGAACCAACGCACAAACTGAACCTATCCCAAACAAGAAGTTAGATAAAACGATTGTTGTTGGTGAAATTTGCATGTTCAAACTTGTACATAAAACGATTGAAAGCCCTAAATTTAAAAATCCAAAGGCAATAATCGCTCTTAAATCGTACATTTGACAAAGTTTACCGATAAATAGCAACATTATACATGCGATAACCCTACTTGCTAAAGCCAAACCTGTTAAAGAGGCCGTATACCCCATTAAACCTTGATAAAATTGAGGTAACAAGATAATGGTTACGCAAACCATGATGTTTACTAAAACACCCAATATTGTACCTATAAAGAAGTTCAAATCTTTAAATACTCTTAAATTTACAATTGGTTCATCAACTTCCAATTCCCATACGATAAAGAAAAGCATACAACATAGAGAAAAGAAACTTAACCAGCATATCCAAGTGCAATCAAACCAGCCATATTGTTGACCTTTATCCAATACAACCTGCATTGAGAACAACCATAAAACCAAGAAAGTAAATCCTAAGAAATCTACGGCTTCTTTTTTGCGTTGTTTTGCAGTGTCATTTACAGTTAATGGAATTACAATCAAGGAAAAAATCCCGATTGGAATGTTAATAACAAAAATCCATTGCCAAGAAAAATAGTCAACCAAAAGACCGCCAACAGTAGGTCCCATAATTGAAGATACCATGATTGCAAAAATAAATATCGCCATTGCATCGCCTTTTCTATTCTTTGGAAATTCTTGTAAAAGAATAGATTGAGACAATGGCATCAAAACACCACCGCCAACACCTTGAATAATTCTACCTAGAATTAAAACTAACAAGTTTGGTGCTAATGTACAAACGATAGATCCGATTGTAAAAAGTGTGATAAAGATTTTCAAAAAATCCAAACGACCAAGTTTACGTTCTAGCCAACCTGTTAATGGCAAAAATATACCATTTGCAATCATGTAACTTGTTACAACCCATTTTGCTTCATCATTTGTTGAACCAAATGAACCCGCAATGTGAGGCAAAGCAACGTTAGTTGCACTTGTAGCAAGGAATGCGAAGAAGGTCGGCATGGTTACAATCAAAGACATTAACCATAGCGGAGTCTTGCGTTCTTTGGTATTTTCTACAACAGTTGCCATTATTTAATTTTCACCCTTGGAACTACACTCATACCTGGAGCAATTGTGTAATTTGAGAAATCTTCATCAAATACAATTTTTACAGGAATTCTTTGTACAACTTTTACGTAACTACCAACGGCGTTTTCAGGTGGGAATAAACTAGCTTTTGCACCTGAAGCCTTTTGAATACTGTCAACTTTACCTTTAAATTTTTTATTAGGGTAAGTATCAACTTTTATAGATACTTCTTGACCAGCTTTCATATTTGTCAATTGAGTTTCTTTAAAGTTTGCAATAATCCAAATATTTGGTGAAACAATTGCTGTAAGAGCTTGACCTATTTGAACGTAGTTACCTTCTTCTACACTTCTTGATGAAATATTTCCGTCTTGAGGTGCATAGATTTTTGTATAAGACAAGTTCAATTTTGCTTGTGACAATTGCGCTTCAAGTTTTTCGATATTTGCTTGAGACATTTCAAAATGAGTTTTTGCATTTTCATATTCTTGTTTTGTACACAAACCGTCAACTTGAAGTTGTGAATATCTATCATAATCTTTTTTAGTAAATTCGTGTTTTGCTTTTGCTTCTTTTAATGAGGCAGAAAATTCATTGACTTTATTTTGATAATCTCTTGAATCAATTTCTACAAGCAATTGTCCCTTTTTAACAAAATCGTTATCTTTAAAATTCAATCTAACAACTTGTCCAGAAACTTTTGGCGCAAGAGAAACTAAAGTACCTTCAATAAATGCATCATCTGTGCTTTGATAGCTCAGAGAATTTATAAATGACATTACTAAAAGAATAAATAGCACCAATACAATGATTACAGGGACTATAACTCTTTTTT
>CALAFU010000226.1 GCA_937891325.1 uncultured Candidatus Melainabacteria bacterium
AGTTCTTCTGATAGTACCTTTAAAACCAATGATATCGCCAACATCAACAAGTTTTAACATTTTGAATTTTTCTTCACCTAAGTTTTGTTTGTGAGAGAAAATTTGAATTTTTCCTGTTTCGTCCATCAAGTCAATGAACATACCTGTATTACGCATCGCCATAATACGTCCAGCTACTGCGTATTCGTCTTCTGTTTCTTCACCTGCTGGAAGCTCTTTATATTTTTCTTGTAATTCAGCTGCGCTAGCTGTTTTTTCGTATTTGTAAGGATATGGATTAATTCCTTTGTCCACAAAGTCAGTTAACTTTTGGACTCTTGCTTGACGAATGTTCTCTTTTGGAGAAATCGTTTCTTTGTTTTGATTTTCTTCTTGTGTCATTTTTCTTCCTTTTATTCTTAATTAATTACTTGCTTGTTAAAATGGCTTTGCCATTGGGATTGGAGCTAATTTGCCTGCATCATCAGATTTTGGAGTTTCGATTTTTACAGGTTTAACTTCAACTTTTGGTGCTACCGCGTTGTTAATTTCATTTTTAACCTTGTTGCTATTTGCACGAGGCTTAATTACCGGTGTTACAGGTTGTATAACCTCGTCATTTATCGCATCAGAAACCTCTGAAGCCTCTTGTTTTTTGTTTTCTTCTGCAGTTTCTTTATCAAAAGTTTTTTGTGCTGCATCTGGAGAGATGAACATTGGAGAACCCTTCATTCTGAATGGTTTTAAAGCAACAGGCGGATAGTCTGTAAAGTCTTTTGCGCCATAAGGTTCAGTTGCAACTCTCATAACGTCCTTCCAAATAAGGGCTGGAACAGTACCACCTGTTAAGTTACCCATTTTTGTATTGTCGTCGTTACCAACCCAAACACCTGTAACGATGTCAGGAGTGTAACCGAAGAAGGTTGCGTCCTTTGAATCATCAGTTGTACCTGTTTTTACGGCTGCCGGTTTACCGATATTTGCGGCAACACCTGTACCACTTTGAACAACTGTTTTCATCATTGCTGTCATTGTTGCAGCGGTTTCAATCGCTAAAACCTTTGTAGATTTAGCTTTTGGTGCCGTGTAAATAACCTTACCGCGAGAAGTTTCAATGCTTTCAACTGCATAAGGTTCTACTTTATAGCCACCGTTTGAGAATACACCGTAAGCTCTTGTCATTTCAAACAATTTTACACCGTTTGAACCTAAAGCGATTGTGTAGTCGTATTCTAAAGGTGTTGAAATACCCATTACACGTACTAATTGGATAACAGGTCTGATGCCAACGTATTCAATTAATCTAGCTGCACAAACGTTTGAAGATACCATTAATGCTGTGTATAACGGAATTTCACCTCTGTATTTATTACCGTAGTTTCTAGGTGCCCAATTACCGATTTTTACAGGTAAATCCTGAATCATATCGTTTGGAGTCAAGCCTTTTTCAATAGCTGCGGCATATACAAATGGTTTAAATGAAGATCCTGGAGGTCTTACCGCTTGTGTAACACGGTCATATTGAGATTTTGTGTAATCTTTACCGCCTACGTAAGCCAAAATCTTACCATTTTGAGTGTTAAATGTGAACACAGCGGCTTGTTGTTTGTCGCCTTTTAAGCCCCAGCTGTTCATATTTCTTGTAACCGCTTCGTTTGCAGCCATTTGAGTTTTATAATCAAGCGTAGTTACAATTTTGTAGCCACCTTGTGAAATGTCTGTTTCATCAAAACCAAGTTTTTCAAGCTCGTTCATTACGTAATCACAGAAATATGGAGCTTTGTTGAAGGTATAAAGCTGTGGTAGAGAGCTTAAGACGATTTTTTCGTGCTTTGCAGCTCTGTATTGGTCTTTTGTGATGTAACGCATCTTGTACATACGTTTCAATACTTGGTTTCTACGTTGTTGAGCTTTTTTGATATCATTGAATGGTGAATATACAGAAGGTGCTTGTGGAAGACCTGCTATAAGTGCGATTTCTCCTAAACTTAGTTCGTTGATATGTTTGTTGAAGTATATTTGAGCAGCGCCTTCAACACCATAAGCGCCAGAGCCTAAATATACGTTATTTAAGTACATTTCAAGGATTTTGTCCTTTGAAATTGTTTTTTCAATTCTTGCAGCGATTACGAATTCTTTAATCTTACGGTTGAAAGTTTTTTCGTTAGATAAGAATAAAATTCTTGAAAGCTGTTGTGTGATTGTACTTGCACCTTGTACAACGTGTCCAGCCATAATGTTTGCAACGATAGAACGAGCCAAACCTAATAAATCGTAACCGTCGTGGTGATAGAAGTTTTTGTCTTCTGTTGCAATGATAGCTTGAATTAAAGTGTCTGGAATCTCGTCTAATTCAACCTTTTTGAAAGTGTAAGCGGTAAATGTTTTAATAATTTCGCCGTCAGATGAATAAAGTTTTGTGATAATATTCGGTCTGAATTGCTCTAAATTGTTAATTGGTGGTAAAGTGCTCAAGTATAGCTTGAATGATACGATACCAGCAAAGCATACAGCGATGAAAACGCTTATGCCATAAGCGATAGAAGTTCTTAACTTCTGGTTTTTAGCCTTTTTAATTTGCTTGGGAACTATAAAATTATACATTTTTTCCTTGCCTTATACAATAATTATCCTATAATATAATTATTGTATAAAAAACGAAATTGTAAACACATGTTAGATTTTATTGTATCATTTATAAACGAAATCCGCTCATATTTTGTGCCTGAAAGGCTTACTTACAAGGTCGTTGGAGAGTGTAAGAAGTGTGGAAAATGCTGTAATCACATGTACAGCTATGATGAGTACACAGAAAAAGAGTTCAAATTTATGCAACTTTTGTTCCCTGCGTACCGTAGATTCTACATTAAAGGCAAAGATGAGGACGGAAAGCTAATATTTGCGTGCAAGTTAGTGTCACCAGAAGGTCTATGTACTGTGTATGACAAGCGTTTACCAATGTGCAGAAAATATCCGGCAAAGCAAATTCGATTTTATGCAAAAATGCCTGAAGGGTGCGGATATACTGTAATTAAGAAGGATTTTAAAGATTACTTAAAATAATTGCCAAAGCTAAAAAAATGCTTTATAATTTTATTGACAGGAGTAGACGTGGGAAGAATTAAATCAAGTATAATAATAGTTTTAGCACTTTTTGCGATGTTTGTATCGCCAAAAGCCTTTGCTGTTGAGCAAATTCTAGATGTAATGCTTCCTTCAAGCAGTTTTTTAGACGTTCCTGACAATTATTGGGCATATACTGAAATCTCAGAGCTACACCACAAGGGCATTTTGAAGGGCTATCCAAGCCAAAACTTTCGCCCTGAGGCATCTATAACTAGAGAAGAATTTGCAACAGCTGTAATTAAGGCTCTAGGCTTAGATGACGGTGAGGTAATGGACCCATTGGCACTAGATGACGTATTTCCAGAAGATTGGGCATACCAAAATATACAAAACGCCTTCTTTTTCGGGCTTTTCTTGCCACCAAGAATGGCTAAAGACGGCGGATATTATTTCTACCCAACGCAAAATATAACAAGGGCTCACGCCATTACAATGGCTGTAAATTCAATTAAAACAGTGCCAATGACGAAGAAAAAGGCTAAAAGTATTTTAGAATATACTTATGACGACTTTTTTAAAATTCCAGATTGGTTTGTAGCACCGGCTGCAAAGGCTCAAGTTCTTGATATGCTTGTAATTGACCCTCGCGGAAAGAAGCTAATTGCCTACGATAGACCAATTACGAGGGCTGAAACGGCTGTATTGCTTTATAATATGATTGAAGAAGCTCGTAAAAACCCGAATGACAAGATTAAAGCGGTTTTTGACAAGAAAATATCTGCTGAAGGTCACGTAATTCAAGATGCAATTGTAGATGACAGTATCGCTACAATACCAGCAGGAACTGAATTACCGTTAGTTGTTACCGGCAAAATAAGCTCTCAGAAGGCTTGTGAAGGTGAAAAGTATGTTGCTTTAGTGCCAAAGAACTTTGTTACCGCTAAAAAATATTTGCTAATTCCTTATGGGGCAAGGTTTACAGGGCATGTGCAACAAGTTAAAAAAGGTCGTTTTTTGATTAGAAATGCTGTTTTAACACTTCAAAACGACAGTTTAGACATTCTGCATCAGCCATTAACAAGAGTGAACGCTATTGCAGAGATTAAGACTCCCAAAAGTGACTCTAGATTTAGAAAAATCTTTAAAGGGGAGAAATTGACCGTAGATAGAGGCGAATTCCTATATATTAAGTTGTTAGAACCAATAAAAGTGGATGTTTCAACAGGTCGACTTCTTGTAAACCCTGAATTGGACTACAAAAACAGCTCTGTAATGGATCCTTATCAACATAAAAATGAGGCAACTAAAAAACAAGTTTTAGATTACATAAAATCACCGACAGAGGTAGAAGACTTATAAATAAGCTGTTATAGGAGTATCGAGTTTCTGAAAGCCACTCTATAGCAGTCAAAATACAAATTGAGAAGGTGAAAACATTATAAATAAATAATTTTATGGGTGCTTGTCCGTAAAAATACGTACGTAAAAATACGTCCGTTTTAAGTCAGACAAATTTTAAAGTAAAGAGTTGTATAATAAAATTGTAAGTTTGAAATGTGAAAACAACATTAAAGTAATGATTTTTTAATCAAAACTTAAAACAAATTCACAAAATTAAAAAAAAGACATGTTTATATTATAATCATGTAATGGAGGCAAAATGGCAAAGCAAAAAGTAAATTACGCAAGAAGAACTGCGAAATATTTCAATTTTATGAGAAAAGTTTTCCAAAGAATTGTTACCAATGTTTGGTATTGCCCTCGTTTCAAGCTAATTTATAAGATGAAAATTGAAGGCAAAGAAAACATTCCTCAAAACAGCGACTTTATTGCTTGTGGCAACCATTTGTCTAATTTAGACCCATACATAATAACTTACATTATGCCAAAACCCGTAGCATTTATGGCGAAGAAGGAACTTTTTGATAAAGCCTTTACTCGTTGGATGTTAGATTGGCAAGGTGCTTTTGCGGTTAATAGAGAAAAATTAGAAGTATCTACAATCAAGACAGCACTTGAAGTTAAAAACACAGATTGGATTTTAGGCTTGTTCCCACAAGGTACAAGAGCTAAGAGTGGTACTATTGAGAATATTCACAAAGGTTTTGCGGGTCTTGCTCGTTCAACAAAATGTGGAATTTTGCCAATCGGTATTGTAGGGTCAGAAAAAACAACTTGGCTACCATTTAAGGGCAATATCACAGTAAAAATCGGTGAATTAATCCCTTACGATGAAGATTTAGACGCAGTAATGGAAAAATGGGCTAGAGCTATTCAAGAGCTTACAGGCTTTAAATACATTCCAAATCCAGCATAAATAGAATAAGGAATTAAGAATAAAATGGCACACGTAGAAAAAAACTATGCAAAACGCACAGCAAAAGATTACCACATATTCAGAACTATATTTTTTATGTTCTTTTTATGGACTGTTGTTTTGCCTGTAACAACATTAATGTACAACTTAAAAGTTAAGGGCAAGAAGAATTTACCTAAAAAAGGTAATTATATGCTTGCAAGCAACCACGTTTCAGAAATGGACCCGCCATTTTTGGCATGTGCTTGTAATATGCCAATTGCTTTTATGGCTAAGAAAGAACTTTTTGAAAAAACTGAACCTAGACATTGGCTTGTTAAGAAGTTAGGTGCTTTTTCTGTTGATAGAGAACATCCAGGACTTTCTACTTTCAAATCAGCAAAAGAAATTTTCAAAACAAGTTGGAAATTAGGTATCTTCCCAGAAGGCGGAACTCGTAAAAATAAAAAGATTGAAAACGTTCACAATGGTTTTGTTGCCTTAGCAAAAGCTGCAAAGGTAGACATTGTGCCTGTTGCAATTTCTGGTTTTGACGGATATTCAAAAAGATTTTTTGAAAAACATGTAACTGTAACTATTGGAAAACCAATTTCTTACCAATTGGAAACTGATGAAATTGTAAGACTTTGGTGCGAAGAAATCTCTAAAGATACAGGTTTTGAAAATTGCATGTTTCCAGAAAAAAGTTCATGTTAGAATACATGTATTATAATTATAAAAGATAAGGAAAATAAAAATGAATTCAGTAGTAGTAATCGGTAGAGTAGGACAAGATCCAGATTTAAAGTTTTTTGAGTCAGGTAAATCAAGAGCTTCTTTTTCAGTAGCTGCAAACCGTTGGGATCCAAAAACTCAAGCAGAAGTTACAGACTGGTTCAACGTAGATGTTTGGGATAGAACCGCTCAATTCGTTGGTGATTACGTTAAAAAAGGTACTCTAGTTGCTATTGAAGGTCGTATCGCATCAAGCAAATGGAAAGACCAAACAGGAGAAGAAAGGGAAAGATTTTTAATCGTAGCTAACAACGTTAGACTTCCAGGTTCTAGAAAAGACGACGGACAATAATGATTATTTCTGATATGGTCGGAATCGTTGCTGACGATTTGACAGAAGCAAACGAGGCTGCTTTACAATTTCACTTAAGAGGCGCGAACTCTCAAATTCTTTTGGATTTTGAGCAAGGTTCTACTAAAAATGTTAAAAACACTCAAGTTTGGGCGGTTTCAACTGCAACAAGAAACCAAGACCCTGAATTTGCGCGCGAGGAAGTAGTAAAGGCGACAAAATATTTTTTAGATAATTTAAGCTTAGATTATTTCTTTAAAAAGATTTCTTCAACTCTAAATGGTAATATTGGGGTTGAAACTCTTGCTATGCTTGAAACTTTGGAATGGAATGCTGCAATTATTATTCCAGCATATCCTTCTGAAAATAAGATTACAGTTGGCGGATATCAGTTAATTAAGGGGCAACCGATTGAAAGAACTGAGTATGCGCGTGATGTGATGAACCAATTGCACGAATCACATGTTCCGACATTGATAAAAAGACAACTAGGTGAAGAAAAGGCTGACCTTGTTGGTACACTTGAATTACAAACAATTATGAAGGGTGCAGGTCCTGTTCTTCAAAAAATTCATGAACTTGTAAAAGCAGGCAAAAAACTTATTGTCGCAGATGCCGTTTCTATCACTGATATTGAACAAGTTGTATTAGCTTGCAAAAAATCTAATTTGAGATTTTTACCTGTTGGAACTTCAGCAACAGCACAAGTTTTGGGTAACGTTTGGTTGCCACCATTAGAAAATCAATTGACAGTTAAATCAATTCCACAAATGCCAAAATTGATTTTATCAGGTACAGGTACTCAAACTACAATTACACAACTTGAAGTGCTTGATAAATCAGAGGATTACGACAATACATATTTTA
>CALAFU010000227.1 GCA_937891325.1 uncultured Candidatus Melainabacteria bacterium
AACACAGCGCTATCAACACTGAATTAGAATCTGTTTCTTCTGTAATCAAAAAGAACTCTGATGATTCTTTCAAAACATTTGCTTAATAAAAAATGTCACCCCGCACTTGTTGCGGGGTCTTTTTTATCAAAATAAGTAAACTTTATTTTTTGTCCGTAAAAATACGTACGTATTTTTACGGACGCTTTTTTACGGTCTAAATCCTGAAAGGTGTCATTCTATAACAGCTCTAGTTTTAAAAATCGCTAAGTGACAGGCTGGTGGCTAGTTCTAGAAAAGAACTAAAAATATGAAATCATAAAATTTTTTATTGTATAATTAAATCATGACAAATAGAGACAAAACAGCAATAATCATCGGCGCAGGTCCAGCGGGGCTTACAGCCGCTTATGAACTTTTGACACAAACAGATGACATAAAACCAATTATATTCGAGGAATTGGACTGTGTAGGCGGTATCTCAAGAACTGTCTTCTTTGAAGGCAACGGAATCGATATTGGCGGACATAGAATGTTCTCAAAAAGCGCGCAAATATTGGATTTGTGGGAAACCTTCTTGCCAAAAGGTAAAAATCCGGACGAAGAAGATGCTGTAATGATGACTAGACAACGCTTTTCAGAGATTTTGTACTCTAGAAAGTTGTTCAATTATCCGATTTCTATGTCATTTAAAACTTTTAAAAATATGGGGCTGAAACGCACATTTAAAGCTGGTTTTAGCTATTTGAAGTCTTGTTTCGTAAAACGAAATGAAGTGACCCTAGAAGACTTTATGATTAACCGTTTCGGACGTGTTTTGTACGAAATGTTCTTTGAAAAATATACTGAAAAGGTTTGGGGACGCCATCCTCGCGACATTTCAAAAGAATGGGGTGAACAAAGAATTAAGGGCTTATCCTTGATTAAAGCTGTTTTGAACGCTTTACACCTTACTAAAAAGAAGGAAACAACGCTAATTGACGAGTTTTTATATCCAAAATACGGCTGTGGTCAGCTTTGGAACTTAATGGCAGATAAAATCACTCAATTAGGTGGTGAAATCCATTACCGTTCAAAGGTTTTGGGCTTTGAAAATGATGAAAATTCAATAAAAACTGTTAAAATAGAATATAACGGCGAAATTCAAACATATCAAGGCGATTACGTATTTTCTTCAATGCCTGTAAAAGATTTGGTTGCAGGATTACAAAATCAACCTGAACAAGTTAATGAAGTTGCAAAAGCCTTGCCATACAGGGATTATATGCTTGTTGGCTTGTATGTTGATGATATAAATTTGAAAGAAAAGGGCAAAATTACAAAAGACTGTTGGATTTACATTCAAGAAGAGGACGTAAAAGTAGGCAGAATGCAGATTATGAACAATTGGTCGCCATATTTAGTTAAAGACAAAAACAAAGTCTTTATAAGTCTAGAATACTTCTGTGACGAGGGTGACAGCTATTGGAATATGTCTGACGAAGAATTTGTTAAATTTGCCATTTCAGAGGTTGTTAAATTGGGCATTATTGATGAAAATAAGGTTATTTCTTCAACTCGATTAAGGGTTAAAAAAGCTTACCCTGCTTACTTTGACAGCTATGAACATTTTGATTTAGTAAAAGCTCAATTAGATAAATTTGAAAACTTGTATTGCATTGGCAGAAACGGTCAACATCGATATAATAATATGGATCATTCGATGCTTACTGCAATTGAGGCTGTAAAAATCCTTAAAGGTCAATCAAATAAAGAAAATTTATGGAATATAAACGCGGAAAAAGAATACCATGAAAGTAAATAAAACAGCGATAGTTGCAATCTTTTTCTTTTGTATAATCACGCTATTACGCGTTTTTAACCATATTCCATGGTATGATGAGGCTCATGCTTGGACAATTGCGCAACAATTAAATCTTGTTGACATGTTTTGGTATGTGAAATCCGAAGGGCATTTGTTCTTGTGGCAACTGCTTTTGATGCCTTTTGCTAAAACTAATTTTATGTATCCATATTCAATGTTGCTGTTAAATTGGGTATTTTGCCTGCTTGCAGTGTATTTGTTATGGTGGAAAGCGCCATTTAACAATTGGACTAAATTTTTAATAACTTTTTCATTCCCATTTTTAGGCTGTTATTCAGTAGTAGCAAGATGTTATGCAGTTGGAATATTGTTATTATTCGCATTGACTGCAATGTTTAAAGACAAGTTAAAACATCCTGTGTGGTATTCAGCTTTGCTTGTTTTGTGCGCAAATACAAGCGTTATGGCATTGTTTGGTGCTACAATGTTTGGAATTTTGTTTTTATGGGATTGGTATAAAAATAAGCCTGGAATTGAGCGAAAAAGCATAGTTGCGACAGTTGCTATTCTTCTTATAGGCGTTATTCTAGTTGGATTGCAGATGTTCACTATTGATTACAGCGTAATATCTGAACGTCAGCCTGATAGTCCAATGTTGTTGCTTAGAAATGTATTTATTTATCATCAACCGATTTTAAATATAATGTTGCTTGTAATCTTTGCACTACCTATGTTTTGGTACTTGGCAAAGTCTAAAAAGGTTTTATGCTTTATAATTCCTTTATATGCAATGATGTTATACCTTACATTTGCGCGTTATGGATGTAATTTTTGGCATTCATATTTTTACTATATATATTTGATAATTGCGCTATGGCTTGTTGAAGTTTTAAATCCTGTTAAAGCGAAGTCTAAAACAGTTGCGATGATTGTGTTTGCGATTATATCGTTGTTGTTATTTAGACCTGTTATGGAGCAAAAAAATTATCAGTATGTATACAACAATATTGAGTCGAAACAGTTGTTACACCTAATAAACACCGATGAAGTGTTAAAAAGTTCTCAAATTTTGCATAACAATTCAGAGATGTACACTCTTTTGCCTTATGCCACAAAAAGCAATTTGAAAATCAAAAATTACTGTTCTTATGAAAACGATGATTATAATTTGCTATACATCGTAAAAGGCAATGACTGTGTTAGAGGTAATGCTATTGGGCAAGCGATGAAGTATCCGGAGTTGTTTAAAGGCTTTTTAAATCAGCCTTCTTATGCGTTTATTTCAAAAACAAAAAATCCGAAAACTAAATCCTCACTTGTGCTTGGTGAAAATTTTATGATATATTTTTCAATCTACAAATGCAGTGATAAATATTGTTTTTGGAAGATTGATTTGCTTCAAAAATAATGTTAAAAATGTTACAAATTTAGCGAAAAAATAGCAAAAATCATGCTTCAGGTGCGTTATATGTCGTGTGTAGGTCAATAAATTTAGAGGCAAATTGTGAAAATTAATCCAATCACAAGCAATAAGGTAGTAAATTTACAACAAGTTAAAAACGTTAAGCAAACGCCAAAATTAAGCTATGCAACAGACGTGGTAAATATTTCAAAGAACACTATTGGTGTTGAACGTCAAGGTAAAAATCTTCACGTATCATTTACAGGCAAATTTGCCGATCCAATTGATGCAGGTGTTCAATTTAAAATTGCAGGCGTAACTCGTCACCAAAAAGGTATGGCAGGTGCTCATGCAGAAGCTACTGATGACAATCTTGTAAAATTAGCAAAGTCTGATTGGAAAGATGGTCAAAAACTTGACTACACATTTGATGAAGAAACAAAAACTTTAGCCCTAAAAGACCCACAATATGGCGAAATTGGTACTGTTCCAACTCCTGTTGCTGAAAAGTTCATGAACGTTATCAATACAGATAAAGATAACTTCCAATTTGAACTAACAAACGTTACAGGTGGCGTAACTTCTGATTTTCCAATCATCGCCGCTAAAGCAAATTTAAGATATGTTGGTAAAGATGACAAAGTAAAAGAAAATGCGAGAAATGAATTCAACGCAATGATGGATTCTAAAGATGTTAAAGTTGCATCTTCTGTAACACCTTACCAACCTAAATTTTCACCTAAACAAGTTTTAGAAACAATCTTTGATGTAGAAGGTAAAAGAAACGGTTTAGGCGAAGTAAGAAAGATTAAAGATGCCGTTGACACAATCGTTAAAGAGTTGCAAGACCCTAAAAATAAAAATATCTTGGTTGTAGGTCACTGCTCTCCTGACGGTGATGCTGTTGGTTGCGTAATCGGTATGACATCAGCTTTGAAAGGTGCTTATCCTGACAGAAACATCGACGCATCAATTGATGACGATATTCCAAACTCATTTATTCATGTTCCAGGTGTTGAAGATATCAAACGCCCTTACAATGCTAAGGCTGTAAATTCAGTTAAAAAGAATATTGAAATGCTTGAAAAAAGCTCTGAACCAGCAGCAAAACAACAAGTTGAAATGTTAAACAAAGAAGTTGAACGTTTACAAGATAAATCTAAATTATTTGACCCTAACACAGTAGACGGTGGCGAAGCTAAAAAATATGACTTAGTAATTATGGTTGATACTCCAACTTCTGGCCGTTCAAGCAGAGCTTACAAACCTTATTTTGAAAATGCTGGCAAAACAATATTTATTGACCACCACCCATTAAAAGAAGCTGAATGGGCTAATTCTAAAGAAAATTTAGGTTTTGATATGGGTAAAGCTATTCAAGAAAAATTAGCTTTGGTTGTTGATTCAGTTCCTGCCGCAACTCAAATTGTTACTGCAGTTTGCGATAAAGCAGGCATGTTAGGTGAAATGTTTAAAAATTCAGCTGAAAATGCTAGAAAGTTTGTAGCTGGTATTATTACAGGTACTCAAACCGATACTTGTGCATACAAAAACCAAGCAAATTACCACCCATCAGAAGCTAAGTTGCCTCAATCTCAAAAGGCTAATTATTATCCTGAAGGTATGTCAAACTACTTGATTGATAAGTTAGACGGCGATATCAATAAAAAATGGATGAGAGAAAACTTGTTCTATGAATTGCCAAACAACCCAATTACAAATAACTTAGGACCAAAAGATGCGGTTTTAAAAATGGCTCTTCGCGGTCGTGAAATGTACCCAGAAATTGGCTTAGGCATTATGAAGGTTAGATATGATGTTATGGATAACATTTTGCAAGAAGCTAAAAAGCAAGACAAAAATGTTACTATGACTGATGTTTATAACTCATTTAAGAATTCAGAAGTAAATGCAGCATTAAAAGCTGATCCTAAATTCTCAAAATCTAACCCAAATCCTGTGACTGATTCTGAAAAAGCGGCTGAAACTTACCGCTCACCTTACGATTCAGACAGAGTTGCAGTATTTATGGCACAAAATCAAAAACAAGGTACTTTGAATAAATTCTCTCAAATTGCAGATAAAAATATGATTAGTTTCTCTTTCCGTTCAGGTGGAAAAACTAACGCAGCACAAGTTTTAGCAACTGTATTCGGCGGTGGTGGTCACGCAGCTGCAGCAGGTGCAAATATTTCAATGCGAGATTTGAACTTCAATTCTAAATTGACTGTAAAAGTAGACGGACAAGTTGCAAATGATGCTAAAACAATTTATGATGCTGCTAATAACAACGTAAATGTTTCTAATAACAATAAAATTAACTTCAAAGATAAAGCAAAAATGATGAAGAAAATTGAAATTGAAATGAGTCAAGACGGCACAGGCAGAACTTGTTCTGAATTGATTAAAGATGTGTTGACAGAAATGAGAAAGGCAACTCCAATGCCTCAATCAAGACCTCGTTACCCAAGACACATTGCAGAAGATAACGTAATTCAATTTCCACAACAAGTAGTAAATAAATAAAAATGAAAGTCGGTTTAAATACCGACTTTTATTTTATATGTTCAAAAAATTTGTATATAAATTTTATATTTTCATCGCTTAATTTATCAATATTGTGAGTGATTTTTTCTCTCATTTCTTTTACTGAAAGAATAGATGTGAATTTGAATAGAAATTCAAGTTCAGTGTTAAGATAATGTGCAATTTTTTCTAAAGTAGGCAAAGATGGAAAATGTCTGCCACTTTCAATTGCGCTAAGAGAACCCGTTTCAATCTCGATTAATTCAGCCAATTGTTCTTGTGTTAGACCTTGAGCCTTTCTAAGTTCTTTTATTCGTTTGCCAAGTAATTGTTTGTTATTCACAACTTTCTCCTTAGAAATAGTCTATAATATTGTGTTCTTTAATATAAGCATTTTAAACTTGTAGTTTTGTGTAAAAGTATGTAAATAAAGTTTATTTATTGTTTTAAAACTCATAGTTTTTGTGTAAACTACATGTTTGTTATGTACTTTTTGAAGAAAAATTATATAGCAATATTATGTATTATATTTTGGTGTGTAATAACTTTAATTAGAGTTTTTAATCATTTTCCATGGTATGACGAAGCGCATGCGTGGACAATTGCGCAGGATTTGAACTTAATTGAAATTATTAAATTAATGAAATACGAAGGGCATACGATTCTTTGGTATTTATGTTTAATGCCTTTTGCAAAATTAAATATAGGCTATCCATATTCAATGTTGTTGATAAATTGGCTATTCTGTTTTGTTGCAATGTTAATATTGTGGTTTAAATCACCGTTCAATAATTGGATAAAAATTTTTATATCATTTAGTTTTCCATTTTTAGGATATTTTCCTGTTGTAGCCAGATGTTATTCAATAGGCATAATGTTTTTGTTTATGTTATGTGCATTGTGTAAAGACCGTTTAAAACACCCTAATTGGTACGCATTATTATTGATGTTATGCGCAAACACAAGTGTAATGGCACTTATAGGTGCAGAAATATTAGGGATAGAATTTTTGTATTCTTTAATTAGCTCAAGAAGAATTAACCTCTGTACAATTTTTATTCTGTTGCTAGGTGGAATATTAGTTATGTTGCAGTTATTTCCAACGCTAACAACTGAGTCGTTTGTATCTTCGTTGCTAACAGATTACAATTTTAAGAATATTATTTCAAATACAAATATTGTAAAATTTCTAATTGTTGTGTTTATATTTTTATTTTTATCTATATTTGAAATAAAAAATATTTCTTTATTTTTGATGATGTCATTCTTAATTTTAACTTTCTTCTTTCTATTTGTTTATAAAGGCTATTTTTGGCACTACTTGTTTTATTATATCTTTTTTATATGCTCAATATGGTTGAATTTTGAGAAACTATTTTCCTCAAGTTTCTCAAGAAGATTGAATGTCACAACATTAATTCTTGTTTCAATATTTTTAATATTTTGGACACCCAATAATCAATCTATGGAGCAGGTTTATGGTAATAAATATTTGGTTTTGTTAAATGAATTTATAGATAAAGATATGTTATTAAAAAAATCAAATATTTTATTTGATAACTTGAATTTTCAACCAATGGCG
>CALAFU010000228.1 GCA_937891325.1 uncultured Candidatus Melainabacteria bacterium
CAGCGGCATCATCAGTTTTATCATAACTTTCAATAATGTCTGTTGCTGATGATAATGAAACTTGTGAACCATCTTTCGTTAGTGCTAAGTAACCGCTCAATAAACCTTGAATTAAGAATTGAGAGTTTTTCAATTGGTTATAAAATTCAATTTGCTCCGCAGAAGCACCACTAGCAGAATTTACAGCACTCACATAATTATCGTACGCAGTCCATTCTGCTCGAGCTTGAGCAACTTCTTTTTGCCAATTATCATAAGCTGTTTGTTGCTCTGCGGTCCAACCTGTTGAAGAATTTGTATTTGAAGTGTTACTTTCTTTTGTTACAGTAATTGTTACTGCATTGTATGCATCTTTGCTACTAAACATTGCATTCGTACAGACTGTACAATGACGATTTATTGCCTTATATGTATTCATACCAGAATCGTAAGTGCTCTTTGGTGTACTACGTTCTTCACTAATATATTGAGTTGTGTTAGCTTTTCTTGTAGCTAATTTTTGAGCCAACTCAGTTTTACCTGCTTTATTCAATTGAGCAATTGCATTATCAAATGCAGGAATAACCTTTGAAGTCCACAACGCTTTCTTTTGTTTAATACTTTCCCAATAATCTGTTGTCGTAACACCAGCTGCTTTTTTTTCTGCTGTTGTCATACCTGCAGTATCCACTGATTTTCCACTGTCAGTTTTCCAATAATTTATACTGCTAACTTCATTAATTGCAGCATATACGTAATCGAAAATCCCCATTGTTTCTGTTGTAGTATTATTGTTTGAAACTCCACTAGCAGCTGTAGTTCCATTTGTTACTTGAGTTTGTTCTAAAATTGCAGGTTTTTCAATTTCTTCAGGACGAGGACAAGTTGGTTTTGCAACAACAGTGCCTGAATAAACACCACTACTTGGTGTCAAATCATCAGAAGACCTCATTACTGAATAACCCTGAGCTGACAACGTAGAATAATTCATCGGAATTTCTTCATTGCCGTTTGAAATTGTTAATGTTTTATTATTTAAAGCATTTGTATATTTTTCTGATACACCTTCTTGATCGTTTGCTAAACGCATTTTGTCCATAGCAATACGTTGTTGTCTCAATTCTACTGAAGACAAACGAGATGTGATTGTTAATAGTCTTGCTTGTGATGCTGCTAAACCCATATTTACACATTCCTTTATTGCTACCTACATTCTCTATGTCGTCACATGTTAGCATAAACTTTAGGATATGTTAAGTTATTGTTACATAGAAAAGAGGTCACTTTCGTAACCTCTTTTCTATCTTATGAAATAAATTTATTATTTCTTTTCTGGAACTGCGACAGGTGTTGCAGAATGATTTGCTGCATCAACTTGTTCAGCTACGTCTGAATTTTGTTTAGCTTGTTGTTTTAATGCTGATTGAATGTCTGTTGGGTTATAGTCTTTGTTTACATATTCAATCTTAGCATTTTTCTTTAGGCTTTCGATGAATTTTTCTAATACATCTACTTTCTTTTGGTTTTCTAAGAACAAGATAATTTCAGGTTTAACCTTTTCGAATGAATCTTGACCAGCTGCTTTTCTATCAGTAACCATAATAATATGGTAACCATAAGATGTTTTTACAATGCCACTGATTGTATTAGGTTTCATTGAAAATGCTGCATTTGAGAAAGCGTCTACCATTTCTTTTTTAGCGAAGAAACCTAAGTCTCCACCCATTTTTGCTGATTCAACATCTTCTGATTTTTCTTTTGCTACTTTTGCAAATTGAGCTGGGTTCTTTTGAACTTCAGCTAAAACAGCTTGAGCAGTTTTTAATTTTTCAGCCATTTGTTTTTGAATCATATCGTTAATTTGAGCATCAGTTAAATCTGCATTTTTAGCATCTGCTTTAATTAATTCTTTCATTTCTTCAGGGTTAGCAGCAATCAAAATGTGAGATGCTCTAACCTTGTCTGGATATTTGAATTTGTCGATATTTTGATTGTAATATTTTTTAGCATCAGCATCTGTAACTTTAACTTTTTCAATCATATCAACTAATTTTTTCATCTTAACTTCTTCTGTTAAGTCTCTTTTGAATTCAGCCAAAGTAACGCCATTTTGTTTCAAGATTTCATTGAATTTAGCTTTTGAGCCAACTTTTTCAATCATATTTTGAAGTTCTTTGTCTGTATCAGCTTTAGTTACTGTAATGTGACGTTTTTCCATTTCTTCATTAACTAAAGAACGAATAATCAATTCACTTACAACTCTGTCTTTAATCATCAAGTACATAAAACTTTGTTTATCTACGTTTTTCTTGTTCAAGCCAAACATTTGTAAACCTGGGTTGTTAATAGTTTGGTTGAATAGTTTATCATAATCAGCTTGAGTAATAACCTTGTCGTTAACCTTTACAATTACGTCATTATTTTTTAATGAGCAACCTGTAAACAATAAAGCTGAAAATAATAAAATCGCCAATAATTTAATTGATTTCATATAATTCTCCTTATTATTTGTCTTTATACTCGTAACAAATTTTATTAATATAATAAAACAAATCGGTCAAAATGTTAAATGTTTCATTAAAATTCATATACTTATTGTTAAGCAAGATAATTGAATTTCCCTCTGTGCAAGCCTTCGGCGCTACTGTAAACTTAATACTTTTTGTAATATTTGATGGCAATTTTGCGTTAATAATTCTCCATTCAGGCGCAGAATATGGAGTATAAATTCTTATACAATCTTGAGTTTCTCTTATTACTGATATTTTTGCTTCAGTTGCAGAAAGTCTTAATTTAATCAATTTAATCAAGGTTTCAACAGGTTCTGGAGATTTAGCAAATCTATCTTTCCATTCATCAACAATATAATCAAGTTCCGCTGTTGATTTTACATCAGCTAAACGTTTATATTCAATCATCTTTTGTTCGCTTGAGCCGACCCATTCATCAGGAATATACGCTGTTACATTAATATCAACAATTGTAGGAGTAACATTTTCAACTTTTTCACCTTGAATTTCGTGAATTGTATCTTCCAATAATTGGCAATAAGTATCAAAACCAACATTAATCATGTGTCCATGTTGTTTTGTGCCTAACAAGTTACCAACACCACGAATTTCAACGTCTCTTAATGCAATTTGATAACCACTACCAAGAGTTGTGAACTCCTTAATCGCTTTCAATCGTTTTGTAGCTTCTTCTGTTAAATTTTTATTATGCTTATAGAAACAATAGCAGTAGGCTTGCTTTTCACAACGTCCGACACGACCGCGTAATTGATACAATTGAGCCAAACCGAATTTATCCGCATCATGTATAATTATAGTATTTGCATTAGGAATATCCAAACCTGACTCAATAATAGTTGTTGAAAGCAATACGTCATATTCGTAATTTGCAAAATCGACCATAACTTTTTCAAGTTCTGCCTCATTCATTTTGCCATGACCAACGCAAATTCTAGCATTCGGAACTATCTTTTGAAGATGTAGTTTAAATTCTTCAATAGTTTCAACTCGGTTATAAAGATAGAAAACTTGTCCTTCTCTATCCAATTCGTGAACAATAGCGTTTTTTATCGCTGTATCATTTTCTTCGCCAACAAAAGTTTTCACCGGAAGTCTATTTTTAGGCGGAGTATTAATTATAGACATATCTTTTATGCCTGATAAAGACATATAAAGAGTTCTTGGAATTGGAGTTGCTGACATTGAAATAATATCAATATTTTCGCGTAACTGTTTCAATTTTTCTTTATGGCGTACACCAAATCTATGTTCCTCATCAATTACTAAAAGACCTAAATCCTTAAATTGAACACCGTCTTGAAGCAATCTATGCGTACCAATTACAACATCACATTCACCTAGAGCCATTCTCTTTAAAGTTTCTTTTTGCTCTTTTGCGCTTCTAAAACGACACAACAAATCAACATTCATTGCAAAAGGCTTAAATCTTTCAGAAATAGTTTGATAATGTTGAAGAGCTAAAATAGTTGTAGGCACGATAACTGCGACTTGTTTACCTGAGGTTATAGCCTTAAAAATTGCACGCATTGCAACTTCGGTTTTGCCAAATCCAACATCACCGCAAATAAGCCTATCCATTGGATTTTCGGATTCCATATCGCGTTTAACATCTTCAATTGCACGCATTTGGTCAGGAGTTTCAACGTATTCAAAGGCTTCTTCCATTTCAATTTGCCAATTTGAATCGGCATCAAACCGAATACCCTTACGCATTTTACGCTTTGCATAAAGACGCAACAAATCATAGGCAATTGTTTCAACCGCTTTTTTAACCTTCTTTTTAGTATTTTCCCAATCGTTCCCCCCCATTCGCGATAACTTAGGTTTCACAGAGCCTGAACCTCTGTAACGACACAACAAGTTAATTTGCTCTGCTGGAATATGTAATTTATCTTTTCCTGCGTATTCAATCGTTAAATAATCTTTTAACTGTCCGTCGATTTCTTGTTGTGAAAGTCCCTGATAAATACCAACCCCATGAATTGTATGAACGACATACTCTCCGGCTTGAATATCGTTTATGCTTTCAATATATTCAGCCTTTTCCTTATAATAATTCTTTTTAGATGCTGTAATTTCTTTTGAACGTTTATTAAATAGTTCTCGGTCAGTTAGTAACAAGAATTTACACTCATCAGAAATTGTTCCAAAAGAAGTTAAACTTTCAAGAAAAGTACAGTCAAAAATATCATTTTCAGCTAAAATTTCACGAACTCTTTCTGGATAATCCGTTGAAATTAAAACTTCAAATTTTTCATATTCTTTTATATATTTGGCAATTTCAGCAATATTTGCATTGAAGTTTTTAACAGGTTGAGCATCAAATTCAATAACATCTTCAAATTCACTATCAATAAAGTTATTCATACCAATTTTAACAAACGGTGCCACTGATTGAATAAATTCCTCATATAAAATATGATTTTTTTCTTTTAGTTCATAATTCAAGGCTAATTTTAAATTTTCAGCCTCTTGGTTCGTATAACCTTCGTCTAAAAATTGATATTTTGAGTAAATTTCGCTCGCTTCATCAAATATAATTATATAGTCTTTGAAATAATCTAAAATACTTACTAACTCATCATTAAAGTATGATTGATAAACCTCAATACCTTCAAAATAATTGTCCTCTTGAACCATATTTAAAAGTTCTTTTGGCATTTTAACTTTTTCA
>CALAFU010000229.1 GCA_937891325.1 uncultured Candidatus Melainabacteria bacterium
ATGTGCCTGCGCCAAAATAGATTAATCTTCCGCCTTGCAAAAATTGTTTTGCAATAATATCAATTGCTTTTGCGATATTTTCAGTTTCGTTTTCTACCGCAATTGCTACTTGTTTGTCTTCTTCATTAATCTTTTTCACAATTTCAACACTAGGCAACAAATCAATGTTCTTTGTGTTTTCGTTTCTGTATTCTGTAATTATTTCGCTCATAAGTTTCCTATACAAGTTTTACTAAGTTTGCCATTTCGATTGCAGATTTTGCTGCATCAGAGCCTTTGTTTCCAGCTTTTGTACCGGCTCTTTCAATTGCTTGTTCGATGTTGTCTGTTGTTAATACACCAAAGATTACAGGTACACAAGTTTCTAGGCTTACTGCTGCAACACCTTTTGAAACTTCTGCGCAAACGTAATCGTAGTGTGATGTTGAACCCTTGATTACTGCGCCTAATGTAATGATTGCGTTATATTTTCCTGATTTTGCAGCTTTTTTTGCAATAATAGGAATTTCAAATGCACCTGGAACCCAGATTACATCAATATTATCTTCGCTTACGCCATGTCTTCTTAATTCATCAATAGCTCCAGATAATAATTTTGAGCCGATGAATTCATTAAATCTTGAAATAACGATACAAAATTTTTCGCCATTTGTGGTTAATTGTCCTTCTATGGTTTTCATAAAATTACTCCTTTTTCTCTATTGTACAACGGAATAGCTATATTACAATAGAGATGAGAAAATCTTATAAAAAATATACAACCCTGAAAGAACAAGTAGCACACCACAAGTTTTGACTAAAATGTTTGAAATTTTAGCAAATGCAGACATATTTTTTAAAGTTGATGTGAATACCCCTGCAATTACAAGAATTATGCCTTGACCTAATGCGAACAAGAATAGCATTAGCATTGCCATTAGCACATTCTCCATTACAGATGCAAATGCCATTATGCCTGCCAATATTGGAGTTGAACAAGGAGTTCCCGCAAGCGCAAAAACTATACCTAAAATTAAAGGATAAATGAACGCGAATTTACCCTCGTTTTTAGGAAATGCCTTAATGAACATTGGAAATTCAAAGTCCAAAACTTCGACCAATTTCAAGCCCATTACAATCAAGAATGATGCAATGATTAAGCCAAAGTAGCTACCTAAAAATGAGATGAAAACTCTGCCTGTAACCGCACAAATTATGCCAATTGTTGTGAAAACAATCGCTGTACCCAAGATAAACATTAGCATTTGGAAAAATGTTTTTAACGGTTTATCTTTTGTGTAGCCACCAACATAGCCGACAATAATTGGCAACATTGCTAATGAACAAGGGCTTATTGAGGCAATTACACCGCCCATAAACGATGCCAAAAGCATTGCTATTTCAAAATGTTGGTTATTCGGTTGTGCGAAAACGTTTAAAATATCTATCATATTAGTTTAGTAACTCTTTCACGTATGTTTCAAATTTGTGTTTGTCAATGTAACCTTCAGTTTTTCTGACAACTTTACCGTTTTTGTCAATGTAAACTACTGTCGGAACAAGGTCAACGTCGTATTTATTGATTGCATCATTAATATTTTTGTCATTCTTTTCAATATCGTATTCTATAATCTCAACTGTGCCTGAGTATTGTGGCATTACAGCCTCAAAAACCCCCTTCATTTTTTTGCAATCAGAGCAAAGTTTTGAAGAAAATTTTACGATTTGAGGTTTACCACTAACGTGCTCTTGCGTTGCTGATTCAACCTTTGTGCCAGACAAAACTGCATAAGCAATTAGGGGTAATACAAATATTAGCGAAATAATAATTAGATTTTTTTTCATTTTAAAGTTCTCCTTTCCTTCTAAGATACACTAAACATAATTTATTTCTAACCCCAATTGGGGGATTTTTTTGCACGAAAAAAGGCGCGATTGCAAATTTGCAATTGCGCCTTTTTGAAAAATAACCTTTCTTTTTTACTATGAACTGAATGTTTTGAAGGTCATTTCGACGTTCTTTTGAATTACGCTCTTTACTGCGTCCATTTCAGTTGTTAATGCTTTTTGTTCTGTATCAAGTTGTTTCAATCTCAATTCGAGAGTTCTATCTTGAACTTGAATTTTTGATGTCTTAGCGTTGATATCTGCTAATTCTTTTTCATAAGCTAAAATGTCGTAGTTGTATTGATTCATTGCATCATCATAAGAAGCGGTGTCTGTTGTTTCTTCTGATTTCAATGCAAATGAGTCGCTTGAGCTTTGAAGTTTAATGTTTTTATATCTGCCTGTACCTGATTTATCGTCAAGTCTTGCGTATTCTTGGCGTGTAATTTCTTCTGTTTTGTGTGTTGCATAGTATTGATTTAAGTTCTTTTGGTAATCAATTGATGAAGAAATTTGATATTTGTCATCTACAGGTGGTTGGTTTTGTAAACCGCTTACAATACAATCATTCAATTCTGATTCTGTTGCATAGCAAGTTCTACCGTTCTTTTGGTATACCCAAATTTCATTAGGGTCAACGCCTGCTAATTCAGGGAAGTCGTGAATGATTTGGTCATAATCTGCTTTTTGAACAGGGTCTGTCAAATCAAGTCTTTCAGCATCAGAGTTACCAAGTTTGTATGTGTAATCCTTGTCAGATACACCATAAACAGGTAAGTCACCTTCTTGGTTTGCTGTTTTATCAATGTTTTCTAAGTCTTCTTTTTTAGCATAAACTGCTGGATTGTCAGTACCTTCAGCCTTGTAGAAGTCCTTGATGTCATCAATAGTAATTAAGCCTTTGCTTTGTAATGCTTTTAAGTTATCCAAATCTTCTGCTGTACATTCTTTGAATTGTGCGGAAGTACCAGCTTGGTCTGTTACAGTGTAAGATTTGTTTGCTGTGTCTTTTACAACTTTAACGTTTTGTTCTGTACCGTTGTTTGTGTTGTAATTTGTAACTTTTTGAACCTGAGGATTAGTGTTCTTTTGTTGAATTGCTTTAAACACTTCTTGGTTGTAGTGATAAGTTACTTGATAATTATATTTTTCACCTGTGTCAGGATCTGTATAATCAACGTTTTGGTAGCTGTCGATTTCATAGTCATTAAATCCGTCAGTGAAGGCATATTGTTGAGTTGTGTAATCTGTTGTTTTTGGAGCTGTTGGCACTTGTAATGCTAACATTCTGTTCCAAAGGTTTGCAGATTGGTTTGCAAGCGCTGTACGTGCTTGGTTAATTTGTTGACCTTCATATTCAGTGTTTGTTTTTCTGGCAGTAAGACCTAAGTATCTTGCCTGTGAAGCAGCCATACCCATAAGCGTATCTCCTCTTCTGTGTCCATTTAATCTTATGTAAATGATTATAATAATATTTTTTCGAAAATCAACATTTTCCATGAAATATCAATTGTTTGGACTATAAAATTTTGCTCAAATCCTATATTTAGACGTAAAAAAGCTCTTTGAAATTTTACACATCTTCTGGAATAAAGATTACGCAATCTTCTAATTGATTTCTAACCTCTTCGCTTGAACTTCTTATTTTTACCACTCGTTGATACTCTCTTACAACGCTAATCACGTCGTCTGTTGACATGCGGATTAATCTTCTTTTTCCAACTTCGTTTTCAATAATTCTTGCCATGCCGTACTCTCCTTTTTAACCTGTAAATTTCTTAACGGCAAAAAATGGCTGAACTTTAGTAAAATCAACCGTTTTGCTTATAAATTATTGTTCAAATCTTAATCATTTAACGAAATTGCAAGACCTTCCATAATGTTGAAAAAGTCTTCATTTGGCAGTGTAGACATAGTTTTTAGCGCATATTTTAAATCTTCGTTTTTGTCATACCAACGACGTTCGTTTACGCTTTGTTGAAATAAACCCATAACGCGTTCAATGCCAATGCTCAATTGAGGTTCTTCCTCTTCTTTGTGCAAGTCTTTAATTTGTTTCACAATCTCAATTAAATCGGCAGACAATCTTCTTTTTTGTTCTGCATCAAGTTTTTGTAATATATCGAAAGCCTTTAAGGTTTCATTGTGTTCGTCGTACCATCTGCGTTTTAAGTTCATTTGCACATATCCTTTTTTCTAAAATAATAAACTTTTTTTTAAGAAAGGTCAACTATTTTTCAAGATGTAAAAAAAATGGTAAAATATTAAGATAGGTTAGTTGTAAATGAAAAAAATAATATATTTTATATCACTAATATTCCTATTTATAGGCTTTTTGAGTGCGCAATCGGCATTTGCGGACGATAAAATTACGTCTGTAAACTACGATATTTCTGCAAATATGTTATTTTTAACCTCTGGAAATTCCTCTACTACTGACAAAAATCCTATAAAATTAGTTAAACTTTCAAACCCTAACAGAGTTTATTTTGATATAGAAAATTCGGTTCTAACAACTGCAAAACAAGATTTTCAAGTTACATCAGGCGGAGTTTTGAGACAGGTTGTTGTTTCTCAAAACAGCACAAATCCAAATGTTGTAAGGGTTGTAATGTATTTTGCAGAGGCTTACAATACTTCTAACCTAAAAGTAATGCGCTTGAACGGCAACATTATTGTACAAATTAACAATGATGTTTGCGCTCTTGCAAATTATATGCACGAAGTTTATAGAGATACAAAATTTGACTCAAACGATTATTATTCGTTTATTTCAATGACCTCTCAACAAGTAAATGCAAATGATTTACCTTTGACTTCAACTGCAAGCAACGCACCAGAAAAAGTTTTGAACCAAATTCAACAAGCATTTGAAAATTCGACTGTGCCTGTAAACGTTAAAAGCTCTTATCAAAACGCAAGTGTTTCGGTTATAAAAAAGAATTTCAAACTTAAATCAAAATATTATCTAACAGGGGTTCAAGCTCGTCAAAACGGTATTTTAATCAGCGGTTACGGTACATTTACAATTGAAAAACCTATGGTTTTACCAAATCCAAATAGGTTGGTCTTAGACTTTGCAAATACGGTTTCAAGTCCTGCTGTACGTTCAAAAACCTTCAAATATGGTGAAGATACAATTCGCGTGGGACAATTTGAAGCAAATAGGGCAAGAATAGTTATTACAACCCCAAATGCGGATAGATACATTCCGGTTTATTCTGCGGACGGTCAATCTGTTTTAATCGCAGATAAAGAAAATTTAAGCCATGATAAATTATCAAATATAACAACTAACCTAGTAAGCACGCGTGTTACAAAAACAAACGAACAAAATTACGGGCTAAATCTATATTTTAGCAAGCCTGTTGTTTATTCTGTAAAACATGATGCTAACAATTTAACTTTATATATGTTTAATGCCCTTCAATACAACGATCAAGATTTTCGCTCTGTAATTAAGGGTAGTTCTGTAGAAAATTCTAAAATCTATTTGATGCCAAGAGTTGGTTTGAGATATTCAATACCTCTTGATTCAAAAGATACAGTTAAGGTTTACACAGGTACTGATGCAAGAACTATCAAGATTGCGTTTAATTCTCCAAGCAAGGTGATTAAACGCCAACCTACGATTGCAGATACGCCAACAACTTTGCCAACAAAGGTTAAAAACGATGACAAAGATAAAGACAAGGTTGAAATTCCAAAGATTACACCAAGAAAAAATGGTGAAAAAGTTGTCGTAATTGACCCAGGACATGGCGGTAAAGATTACGGTGCAATTCGTGCAGGTATTAACGAAAAAGACATTACTCTAGATGTTTCAAAACTTGTGGCTGCAATGTTGCGTGCCAAAGGTTACAAGGTTTATATGAGTCACGATACAGACAAATTCGTACCGTTACAAGGAATTGTTGACATTGCAGAAGAGGTTAAACCGGACATCTTTGTAAGTATTCACGTAAATTCAAGCAACGGTACAGAAGCGACAGGTATCGAAACTCACTATTACCACGAATACAGTATTGGTTTAGCAAAATCTGTACACAACGCCTTAATGGCACAAGTTACAACAACAAAAGATAGAGGTTTGTTTAAATCTAGATTTTATGTTATAAATCATACTACAATGCCTGCAATTTTGGTTGAAATTGGATTTATTTCAAACGATAATGAAAGGGCAGAATTAGTTTCTGAAAAACGTAAGCAGGCGACTGCAAGAGGCATAACAAATGGTATCATCAACTACTACAAGCAACAACAAAAATAAACCTATTGCCGTTTTTGATTCGGGTGTAGGTGGACTAACTGTATACAAAAAATTAAAAGAGGTTTTGCCAAACGAAGACTATATTTATTTTGGTGATTTAAAAAATTGCCCCTACGGTCAAAAAACAAAACAACAACTAATCGATTTAACCGCAGATATCTTCAATTATTTTAAATGCGAAGACGTAAAAGCGGTTGTTATGGCTTGTAATACAACCTCTGCAAATGTTTACGAGGAATACAATAACAAATTTGATTACACACTTTATCCTATAATTCAATCTTGTGCAAAAATTATTTCACAATTGCCAATTGAGCGATTAGGAGTGTTTGCAACCTCTGCAACAATTTCATCAGGGGCTTATAAACGAGAAATTAATAAATACAACTCAAATATAGAAGTGTTTGAAATGGCTTGCCCAGGGTGGGTTCAAATAGTTGAAGGTAACAAGCAAAATGATGAATTGAGTGTTCAATTGATTAAAGAAAATATGGATAAAATGCTTGAAAACAATCCTGACAAAATTCTTTTAGGTTGTACTCACTATCCATTCTTGCTAGATGTTTTATCAACATTTGCGTCTCGTGATATGTTTATTGACCCAGCTGAATATTTTGCAAATTACATAAAAGAAGATTTGCAAAGTCGTGATTTGCTTAACGAAAATGGCGGGCATGAAAGATTTTATGTAAGCGCTAAACCAAAAAAATTCAAAATTGGGGGGAAAATGTTCTATGATTTGCATGAAGAACCTCAATTAATTGAGTTTGCAAGAGCATAATTAATAATAAATGACTTATTGTCTTATAGACTTAAAGTCTTAAAGCCTAAAAAAGTCAATAAGTCAATAAGAGTTAAGTCGTTAAGTCGTTAAGTCGAACTATGATTAAAATGTCAATTTAATAATAAATGCCTTATCGTCTTATAGTCTTATAGTCTTAAAGTCTTAAAGCATAAAAAAAAGAGGTTCTTAGAACCTCTTTTTTTAATTATAAATTCAATAATTGTTTAACTTCTCTACGTTTAACTTTTCTTGTAGTTGTTTTTGGAAGTTCTTTCTTATGAACGATAATGTTAATTGGTCGTTTATAAGGTGCCAGGTGTGCAGACAAGTGTTTAACTTCTTCTCTTACGATTTTGTTTAACTCTTCGTCAGATTTACCAGCCATATAGCTTTCTTTTGGAACAATTACGGCTACGATTTCTTCTGTACCGTCTTTTGTACCGCCTGAACGAGATGAACCCATTACACAAACTTCTGCGAAGTTGTTGCTTGATTCAAGAACCGCTTCAACTTCTTCTGGGAATACTTTTTTACCACCAGAAAGTACAATCATGTTCTTAATTCTGCCTGTAATGTGAATGTGTCCGTCTTTGTCTAAGTGACCGATATCACCTGTGTGTAACCAACCGTCTTCATCAATTGTTTCAGCTGTAAGTTCTGGTTGATTATGATATCCCTTCATTACAGAAGGTCCTTTTAATTGAATTTCGCCTGTTTCTTTGTCAATTCTGCATTCAAAACCTGGAAGTGGTTTACCTACTGAGGTGTAGTCTTTACGTTTGTCGTAATTTACTGATACAACAGGGCTTGTTTCTGACAAACCGTAACCTGCATAAACTTTGATACCAATTGTTTCAAAGAAGTTTGCAACGTTTTTGTCGATTGGTGCGCCACCAGAGATACAACCTCTGAATTGACCGCCAAAGTTGTCATGAATTTTCTTGAAAATCATTTTCTTAATTCTGAATGACGGAATGAATTTTGCAATATTAAACATGATAGGGAAAACTTTTTTAGCAACAGGATTGTTGTGGATTTCGTTTTCGATACCTGCTTTTAACAATTTTAAGAACGCAGGAACAACTACCATGAATTGAACTTGTTTTTCTCTCATAATCATTAAGATATCTTTTGGTTTTAATGATTGAGTGTAGTAAACTGATGTACCTAATAACAAGAATGTTGAGAAACCTACTGTTAATTCGAACAAGTGGTTCATAGGTAAGATTGATAAAATTTTTGTATTTTCGCCTGCTGGAATAAACTCTGGAACAACTGTGCTTAAAGCGTTCAATTGAGCAAGCATGTTTCTAAATGAAATTTCAACACCTTTAGGATTACCTGTTGTACCTGAAGTGTAAATGATGAAAGCTGTTGACTTAGAACTTCTGTGTCTCCATTTGCAGTGAGGAGTTGAATTGATTGTGTACAAACTTGGAAGTGTCATGTTGTAGCTTGGTTCGTCCATTACGATAATGTGCTTGATTGACGGAACTTCCTTTTGAATTTCTAATGCTTTTTCAATGTAAGTTTGAGAAACCAATAAAACTTTTGGTTGACAGTCTGTAAGGATTGAAACAAGTTCAAATTTAGTTAATTTGATGTCTAGCGGAACTGTTGTTGCACCTGAAAGAATTGATGCGAAGACACAAGCGCCGTATTCTGGTTTTGATTCAGAAAGAATAGCAACTCTGTCATTTTTTTGAACTTCTAAATCATTGATAAGGTAGCTACCTAATTTTCTTGATAAAAGTCCTAAACCTTTGTATGTAAATTCTTTCCAGCCTAAAGCTGTTCTAATGCCTAACGCAACTCTATCTCCGTAAACGTCAGTTTTTTCTTCTAACAAAAGAAGAACGTTGTTTTTTCTGTATTTCATCTTCCTCACCTATGTATAAATATATTCTTCCATTAAGAATGTCCTAGTATTATAAACTAAGTGACGTAGTATTGTCAATTTTACTATACATGTAATAATAATATACATGTATGAGATTTTAATATTTGCATACATTATAAGGGGGATTTTTGTCATTATTTAATGTAAAAAAATGTAAACATACCGTATAATAACCATGATTATAGTTGACTTTTAGCCAACTGTCATTAAAGACAAAAAGAAAGTATAAATAGTCGAAATACGAGAAAAAAAGAAGAAAGTAGTTATACAAAAAGATAGGAGAAACCGCTTATGGGTATGGCAGCATCACAGGCAAGATACTTGGGTCTTACCGCAAGAAAAACAAACGTTGAATATGAAGGTCAACAAATCAACCAAGCTCGTACTGCATTAGGTAACCAATCAGCTACTTTGTGGAATCAAATGTTAAGTTTGTCTATTCCGACATGTCCTAACACAACAGATTACACAACTGTACAATACTCATTTAGTGATGGTTACAATGATTACACAATTTCTAATGTTCAGTCAGTTGAAAAAGAAATTGACGGTGTTAAGTACAACAAACAAATTACTTATTACTACAATCAAGACACATTCAAGGGTATTCAAGCTAAGAATACTAACCCTCAAGCTCAAAAAATTGATGATTGGTCTGCAACAGTTAATACAGACAATATTGAGGTTGTTGATGATGGTGCTGGCGGAGCTAAATACGCCTTGGCAGGTGACAATACAATTGAAGTAACAAGAAGCACTGTTGATACTAAATCAGCTGAATACGCAGCTTACTTAAAGGCTAACAAGCTAGATGCATTAGATGACGGTGAAGAATTGTATTCATTCTCATATACAGACGCTGACGGCAATGAACAAACAGTTTACCAACGTGGAAACGATGTAATTGGCTTAGATACCGCAAATGTTGGTCAAAAAATGAGTTCAGCTTCATTGGCTAACAATCCGTCTTATATGGTTGGTAACTCAAAAGCAACCGTATATGATCCAAACGACAAAGAACAATTAGCTGCATTTGAACAAATTAAAAATGACTTCCCTGAACAATTCGACGGAGTTGATCCATCAGAAGTTTATGTTTACAAGAAAACAGGCAATCAAATGTTCTTTGCTAAGAAATCTGACTTAGATGAATGTATTGCAAGTGGTCAAGTTGATGTAAAAGATGACAGATTCCAAATCTCATCTCAAATCGATTACCAATCACCATTGAACCAATACTATGCAACAACAGTTTCACAAAAAGTTGAAAATACTGATTACGCAATTATGGACGATAATTCAGGTTCTGGTCGTTTCTCAAATGTTAAATTAAGCACAATGAGCGATACATTTGAAGTTCAATCAGAAGAAGTTACTGATGAAAACGCTTATAATGATGCGATGAATCAATACAACTATGATGTAACTTGTTATGAAAAATCAATGGCAGATATCAACGCTAAGACATCTGTAATTCAAGAACAAGATAGGCAACTTGAATTGAGATTGAAACAGTTAGAAACTGAACAAAAAGCTCTAACAACAGAAATGGATGCTGTTAAAGGTATCATTTCTAAGAACGTTGAATCAACATTCAAAACATTCTCATCATAGTAAACCAATTAAGATGCTTAGAAGTGCGTTGCGTTACATATTTAAGCGCACTTCTAAGGCGGATAGTAGTAACTTATGTAACGCGCAACCCCCTAAAACGAGGTAAACAATTATGTCATACAAAAATGATAGTTTATTAGTTATAGCAAACAAATTCGGTGCAGCATCAGGCGATGCTAAAGTTCAGTTATACGAAACTTACGACCGATTAAGAGACTTGACAGTATCAGGTTCAGCAAGTTCTGGTACAGGTTTTGAGTTGGCTGGTGGCGCGTTGTATAAAGTTGCAAGTTTATTTGCACCATCGTCATTCATGACAACATTGGGTGGTACACAATCCTTCAATATCCCTGGTACATCATACTGGTCACCGATTACAGGTTCAACTGCACAAGTTAATGGTACAACATCTGCCTTCGGTATTGGTAATTTAGGGAATTATTCAGGATTCCCAAATGGTGCAGCAGGATTATCCCTAAGTGGATTTGCAACAGGTGGCGCATCATCAATTACTGATACTTTAAGCGGTTTCGGTACATCGAGCGGTGTTGTAACAGGTGGTGCGTCATCAATTGGTGCAATCGCCGATGTTGCAAGTGCAACTGCTTATGGTGTTGGTACTGCAAACGGTTACGGTATCGGCATGCAAAACGTTGTAATGCCGGTAGCTGGTATTTTATCAGGTTGGGGCGGTATCATGACTGCTGCCGCTCCTTACTTGGGTGAATATGGTTTGCCTGCAATCGTTATGGGTAACTTGATGCAAGGTACTTCATCAGCAGCCTTGTCAGCTTATCAAAGTGTTTCTTCAAACATTTTGGCTAACGCTGATACAATCCTTTCTAACAAGGTAAGAAACATTGAAACTGTATGTAAAATGCTTGATACACAAGGTGAAATTGTTAGAAAAATGTTAAAAGAAGGTATGGATTCTGACTCAAAAGCAATCCAAAACTTATAGTTAAAGAATCTCGGTAATGGAAACACGTACATATTTAAGAGTAATAATTTACAAATTATTTGTAAATAACGTATTTATAAAGACTTTGACCGCCATTGTAAATTTTTATTACAATTTGTGGAGTTTTTTGCCTGCAAGACTAAAGTTTAAAAAATCTATGCCGATAACATATTCGGATATGAAGAGAAACATCGTTTTCTTGAGTATCACGGGTGATAAGATAGACTGTACATGATTAAGACATGTTACAAACTTTTCAAATCATGCTAAAACATAGGCAATTATTGGAAAGAACATGTTTTTAAATATGTGAAGGTCAATCTATAAAGTTAAAAAGGAGTGAACGTTATGTTCCAAACAGAAGCTTTACAGACTAACTTCAAAAGACTTATGAACTTCTTTGCTTATACAAGGAACTATTTCGTAAGAAATAATCCTATAAAAGCAATGGCAGACGATATAGTTAATGCGTTAAAAGAAGCTTTAACAGTACGTAAAAAGTTGAAAATGGCGCAATACAGACTAAATTATCATAAGTATCAATTTAACCGAATG
This sequence comes from uncultured Candidatus Melainabacteria bacterium, assembly GCA_937891325.1. Classification (GTDB taxonomy): domain Bacteria; phylum Cyanobacteriota; class Vampirovibrionia; order Gastranaerophilales; family Gastranaerophilaceae; genus UBA6984. The sequence continues at coordinate 11,951 of CALAFU010000229.1, forward strand.
GAAGCCTTGATTGCAGAAAACAATCAACACAACTTCTTGAAAGGCAAGAACTTAAACGAAACCAGATAAAGGGATAAAACAATGGGTTTACTTACAGCTTCAATGAGAATGTTCACTTTGAACTCACAAAGATTGGATTTGGAATACAAAATTCAACTTGTTTCTCAAGCAAAAGCAGATTTGACAGTGCAAGATGCACAATTGATTAATGCAGGTACAGACTTGAGTGCTGATAGCCCTGTTCTTAAACAATTAGAGGCAAGAAAAGAAAGATTGCATTTGTTAGAAAAGAAATTAGATCAGCAAATGATGCAATATCAATCTCAGTTGAAAATGGTTGAAACTGAATTGAAATCTTGTCAAAACCAATTTGATAAGAACGTAGCAACTTCTTGCGGTTATCAATAGAAAGATTTTTAAAGGGCGCTTGTCCAGCGGACAAGCGCCCTTTTTCGTGTTTGCCTCAATTGACAAAGGGCTGAAAGTACGATAAAATAATGGTATATATTATAGAGAGTCAATAAGTCTATAAGTCAATAAGTCGAGAGGAGAAAAGAAAATATTGTCATTCTGAACTTGTTTCAGAATCTCATAAAATTTCCAATAAAAATTCAGTTTTGCGTTATACCGCACTTGTTGCGGTATCTTTCAAAGAT
>CALAFU010000230.1 GCA_937891325.1 uncultured Candidatus Melainabacteria bacterium
AATTTAGGAATATAAATGGCTAGAAAAAAAGTAATTGAGATTGTTTTAGATACAGAAACAACAGGTTTAGACTATACAAAAGAAAGAATGGTTGAATTTGCAGGCGTAAGACTTGAAAACGGCAAGGTTAAAGACGAATTTCAAACTCTTATAAACCCTCAACAACACATTAGAAAATCTTCAATCGCAATTCATGGAATTACGCAAGAAATGGTTCAAGATGCACCTACTGAGGCTGAAATTATGCCAAAAATCTTAGAATTCATTGGTGATTATCCAATTGTTGCCCACAACTGTATTTTTGACTACTCTTACTTAAATGAAGCTAGTATTAGAACAACAGGCAAAAAGTTAGAAAACGAACGCATTGATACTCAATATATGTTCAAAGAAGTTTACCCAGAAATGGAATCTCACGGACTTGATGCGTTGACTAAAAAATTCAAGGTGGAACTTGTTAATCACCACCGCGCAATGGCTGATGCTATGAGTTTGGCTCTTGCTTATCCAAAACTTAAAAAATTGTATTTGCAAAAATACGATTGGGAAAACAAACAATTAGAAAATATTGAATATTTATTTGAAAGATTTTTGAGAATACAACAAAGCGTTTCAGTTATGCAATCTGAATTACAAGACTTGAAATCAGTATTCAAATTGTACTTTGAACTTGGTGGAAAACCAATTGAATCACAACATGGTGATATGCTTGTATATCAATCAAAGCAATCTTTCCACTATGATTTTGAAGACATCAAAGATATTTTAGAAGAAGTCGGTGCTTTAAACAAAGCCGTAAAACTTAACTGTGGCTTTGTCGACAGACTTTGCAACGGTCAAAGTTTAGATGAATGTAAGCGCGAAGCAATCAAAGCAGCACGCAAGGAAATCTCTGAAAACAGAAACGTACAAATTATTAAGGCAGGAAAATAGAAATGACAAATATTTTAGCAAGATTTTTTAAAGAACCACCTATCAAACCTGAAATTCAAGATAAGGCAACAGTGGACAAAATGTATAAGCATTGGAGTATTAGAATATTCCTTTCTTGCTACTTAGCTTATATTGTAGCGCATTTTTGCCGTAAAAATATTGCAGTAGCTTTGCCATTTATTGGTCAAGATTTAGGCTACACAAACACTCAATTGGGTATTTTAGGTTCTTCTTTATATATGACTTACGGTATTGGTAAGTTCATCAACGGTATTATTGCCGACAGAAGTAACGTTAGAACCTTCTTGCCAACAGCGATGATTATTTCTGCTATCGCAAACTTATGTTTTGCATATAGTGCTGTATTCATTACTCCTGGACATGTTTCATTCTTTGGTTTACCTTCTGCAACAGTCCTTTTATGGGTATTAACTTTCTTCTGGGGCGCAAATGGTTGGTTCCAATCAATGATTTTTCCACCAATTGCAAAAGCTCTTTCTTATTGGCTTTCAAAATCTGAACGTGCGACAAAATGGTCAATTTGGTCAACTTCTCACCAATTAGGCGTATTCTCAACAGTTATGCTTTCTGGTATTTTAATTGGTCATTTCGGTTGGAAAACTGCGTTTGGTATTGAAGCTGTATTAGTAACTATTACAGGTTTATTCCTATATTGGTCATTAAGAGACAGACCTCAATCGTTAGGTCTTCCTGATGTTGACGTTTACAAAAATGAACCAATCGAAAAAGAAGAAGAAAACAAAAAAGCTAAAATGTCTTATTTTGAGATGTTTAGAAAATATATCGTTTGCAACAAAATTCTTTGGTTATTATCAATTGCATACGCTTTCGTTTATGTAATTCGTTTCGGTACTGAAGATTGGTTCGTTAAATATTTAATGGAATACAAAGGCGACACACTTGCAATTGCAACAGCAAAATTAAGCTCTTTGGCAGTAGTTGGTTCAATCGGTGCGATTGCGGCTGGTTGGTTCTCAGACCGTTCAAAATCAGGTAGCAGAATTCCAATCAACATTGCCTTCTTCATTGGTTTAGGTGTTTGTTTATTCTTATTCCACATCAACACAATCGATGCTTTTGACTATGTATTAGCGGCTTTAATTGGTGCATTTACAGCTGGTCCTCAATTATTACTTGGCGGTGTTTGTGCATTAGAAGCTACATCAAAAGAAGTTGCATCTGCGGCTTTAGGTTTTGCTGGTATGTTCGGTTATGTTGGTGCTGTACTTTCAGCATCAGGCACAGGCTTTATGATTGATACCTTCCAAAAACACTTTAACAACGGTTGGTTAGGTGCTGTAATCTTCTGGATTTCATCAGCAATCATCGGTATTATGATGTGTATTGTAATCATGGCTTATTCCTCAGCTCAAAAGAAGAAATTACAAGCTCAAACAGTTGAAGCAAGTGACGAAAAAGAAACTGTTAAACAATAAAAAGAGGTAATAAATGAAAAAACTTTTTGTAATATCAGGCTCATCTGGCGTTGGTAAGGGTACTGTAATTAAAAAGTTTTTGGAACGAAACAAGGACTTCAAATTGTCTGTTTCTTGCACTACTCGTGGTAAACGAGAAGGCGAAGAACATGGTAAAAATTATTACTTCTTATCTCGTGATGAATTTAAAAAAGCAATTGATAACGGTGATTTCTTAGAATGGGCGGAATTTTCAGGTAACTTGTACGGAACAAATAAAAAATTCGTGCAAGAGTGTTTAGACAACGATGAAAACTTACTTCTTGAAATTGATACTCAAGGAGCACTGCAAGTTAAAGACAAAATGGATAATGCAGTTTTAATCTTCATTTTGCCACCTTCAAAAGAAGAACTTGAACGTCGTTTAAGAGGCAGAGGCACTGAAACAGAAGAGGCTATTCAAAAACGTTTAAAAACAGTTGAGTCAGAAATGGAAAATGCAAAGGCTTTTCATTATAATGTAATAAACGATGACGTTGAAAGAGCGGTCAAAGAAATCGAAGGCATTATAAAAAATGAACAAGTATGATTTAGTAAAAATTATTGAAAACTTTGCCCCACTTGAATTACAAGAAAAGTGGGATTGTTCTGGTTGGGTTGTTGCGACTTCTCAAACAGACGTAAAGCGTGTAATGATAGCCTTAACCGTTGATGAAAAGGTGTTTAAGCAAGCATTGAACAAGAATTGCGATATGATAATTTCTCATCACCCAATGTTTAGTGTACCTTTGGCATTTAGAGGAATTGACATTTATTGCGCTCATACAAATATGGACAAGGCTTTAGGATTACACGGAAGCCCTGAGGGTGAATTTTTACGAATTGTAGAAAAAAATATTTCTGTAAAAGAATTGGCGCAAAAAATTAAAAAAGTTTCATCAAATGCAAGACTAATAAACAATAACAGCGTTCAAAATGTTTCAAAAATAGCATTTTGCGCGGGTTCTGGAATGGATTTGTACAATGAGGCAATTGAAAACGATTGTGATTGCTTTGTTACAGGCGATATAAAATATCACAGTGCAATAGATGCACAGATTGTAATGTTTGACGTTGGTCATTTTGAAAGTGAAATATTGATTAAAAAAGTTTTTTATGGCTTAATTAAAGATAAAATTGAGGTGGTAATAGCTGATGAAAACTCTCCATTTAAAACTATATAGTTTAATTGCGGTTATTCTATTATCTGCAAGTGCGGTTTTTGCATATCAAACTCTTGCGTTTGATTTTCCAATCGGAGCTGGAAATTGGCATGCAGCTTATCACCAAACAGTTGGAAACGAAACAATCGTTCAATACGTTCCATCTGGCGAAAGTTACGAGCATTGGACAAAAACTTTAATTATTCACTCTTACAGATATCCTCGCCAAAACAGTGCGGCTGGACTTTTGAGAACAGTTACAGGACAATTAGAAACATTAAATTCTTATTCAAAATACGTTTATTTAAGAGCGACTGTTGACGATGCTATCGCGACAAGATGTGTTGTTTCAAATGCTAAAATGAAAGCTCAATGTGATATTTACCGCGCAATGACCTCATTTAACGGATTTATTACAATGCAATACATTAACAGAAACCAAGAAGATTTCAAAAGCAATTATATGAATTGGTTAGAAGCTATTAGAAATGCAAAACCTTATCAAGCGGCATTCAGAAACGACCGCTACATGAGCAAAGACAATTTCGAATTGTAGGGGTTATGAAAAGTTACAAGAAATACGCATGCGAGTTAATACATTTAGCTTGGCCTATTATAATGGGGCAAATCGGTTTTACCTTCATTATGGCAGGTGACGTGTTTGTTGCCGGCAAATACTCGACTGATGTATTATCTGCAGTAAGTATTTCTGGTGCAATCACAAGCATTATTTTTATGTTCGGAGTTGGCTTAATTATCAGCGTTTCACCCGTTTTATCAAATAGGTTAGGCGCTAAAAAATCGGCTAAAAAGTTTTTCTATCCGACAATATTATTCTCGCAAATAATAGCATTTTTCTCAATGTTATTAATCTTTGCAACCATTCCGTTAATGGAGCACATGGGATTTAACCCCAAATTAATGCCTGACATAAAAATTTACACCTTTGTATTTGCATTTTCTGCCTTTGGGGGATATTTGCACGTAGGTTTGAGAGAATTTTTACAAGCCTATGAAATCGTATTTTTCCCTAATTTTATCTCAATAATTGGCATATTTTTCAATCTAGTTTTCAATTGGGTATTCGCTTTCGGCTGGGGTGCAATTCCTGCTATGGGCGCAATGGGTTTAGGTCTCGCTAGTACATTAATCAGAACCCTTATGGGGCTTGCGTTACTTGTTTATTGTTTGTATTATTTCCATTTCAAGTTTGAAAAAGTTAGCTCAAAATATTATTCATCATTATTAAAAGTTGGCTTGCCAATTTCAGTTGCAGTAAGTTTGGAATTCATAACCTTCAACTCGATGGCAATTCTTATGGGACGTGTCGATAGCGTATATGCAGCTGCACAAAATGTTTTGAACGTAATCAGTACGGCATCTTTTGTAATTCCACTTTCAATTTCAAACGCAATTGCGGTTAAAGTTGGATTTGCAAACGGTGCTAAAAACTTAATTGATGTAAAAAAATATTCAATCACAGGCGTAGTTTTATCAGTTGGATTTATGGTATTTTGCGGAATATTCTTCGCTTCATTCCCATCATTTTTTGCAAGAATTTTCACAAACGACACTACTTTAATTGCAATAGTAACTCCAATTATGTACGCTGTTGCAGGTTTCCAATGTTTCGACGGGTTGCAAGTCTCTTGCGGTGGCATTTTAAAAGGCTTGAAGAAAACATTTATGGTATCTTTAGCAAACTTCCTGGGTTACATCTTAGTCGGAATTTCTTTGGGTGCGTTCTTAGCCTTCAAAATGCATTTGAACCTATTAGGTTTTTGGATTGGCATTGGAATTTCATCAGCCTGTGTGGGTTCAATTTTAGTATTTGAAATCATTAAGACTTATCAAAAAATGTTGAAAACACAAGAAGGTCGAATTTAGCAAAAGCTAAATTCGACCTCACTTGCGTAAAGTTTAGACTTTACTATTTTGTACAACCGAACGCGATTGTAATATGTTCTTTAGGGTTAACTGCTGAAATTTTAGAGCCTTTTGGATCTACTACGTAAGCAATTTCATCACCTGAAGTTTGGAACAAGCCCATAGTACCTGAGATTGCAGTTCTTGTGATATCAACAGGAGCTTTAAGTGATTCCTTGATAGCATCTTGTGTACTTCTGCCGGCTGCTCTGAATTGACCTTGAGCAGTTTCGCCGATTGCAGTACCAACACCGCCTGATACACTTTCTACTGCGTTACCCAAGTTTGTAACCAAGCCACCTGCGGTTCTTGCTGCTGTACCTACTAACGAACCAGCCCAAGTGAATGGTAATGTTAATGTTCTCGCAACAGGGTTTGGAGTGTGTGTTTTATTAATTTGCGCTGTTAGAATTTGTTTTGGTAATTCTGCTGTGCAATCACCGTTTTGAATATCTGTGAACGCTAATTTTAACGCACCTTTTGCTTTACCGTTTGGACGAATTACTTCGATAACTTTACCGTTTACACGAGATCCGCATGGGTAAACTTGACCGTTAATTGTAACTTCTTCCAAAGTTGTTGCTGCAAATTGTTGACCTACATAAGCACTCTTAGCGTTTACTTGATCTAAGAATTCAAGTTTTAATGTCGGAATTTTAACAACATTTTCGTGTTCTAAGTATGCTTGTTTTGAGTTATCAAGTGGGCAAGCACTATTTGCAGTTTTAGGGTTGTTATCGTAACCGCCTGCTACACGTACATTTTGAAGCATTGATGCGATATCAGCACGAGTTGCAGTTTTGTTTGGCATAATCATATCTGAATTTGGCATATCAGATAATGCACCGTTTTCCAATGCTGTTGCAATAGGAATTTGTGACCAACTTGGTAAACGTGAGCCGTCTTTGTATTTAGACAAGATTTCTTTAGCCTTACATTCATCAATGTTGCAGTTGTTCAAACCTTTAGCCATTGCAGTCAAAGCCTCTGCTCTTGTTACGTTGTTATGAGGCATAAATCTGCCGTTTGGATAGCCCTTCATTAATTTTTCGTCAACAGCTTTTGCAATCAACGGATTAGCCCAATTACTTGCAGGTACATCAGAGAAGATACATTTTGGTTCTAAGCCACAAGTATCCATATTGAAGCCCTTAACTAACATAGTTGCAAATTCTGCACGCGATACGTTTCTGTTTGGTTTAAACATGTTGTCAGGATAGCCGACTACAACGTCATTCATAGCTAATTTGTCGATATCGCAAGATGCCCAATAGTTTTCTGGAACATCAGGGAAATAGTTTTGTAAATTAGCAGCTGCTCCCGTCATACCTTTTAAGTTAGATTTTAAGTCAAAAGGTTCGTATGTGCGTTTTAGTGCATCAATTGAGTTTTCTGTATGAATATCAATTGGGCAACCTGCACCGTCAAGGTTCATTTCGTTGTTATCAACAGGAATACCGTTAATTGTGTCCATATTATTGTTCAAATATGGTAATTGACTTGCAGCACCTGTCATTGAACCATCTGATGTAATTGTTGCACCTGCAATGTTTGGGTTTAGTTCATTTTGTGATGAACTAACTGAACTTGCACTCTTACCTACGTAATTGTTAGTACCATAAATTGCGTTCGGATAACCGTAAATTTGTTTCATATCTTCTGAATTTACAGTTTGTGCGCTTGCACAAGAAGCACAAGTTGGTTGTGCTTTTTTAGCACATTTTTCTTCTGCCAAGTTTTGACATTTACATTTTGTTTTTGCCTTATGACATTTATCACATTTTTGTGTAACCTTTTCACAAGGCGCTTTTTCTTTCACTTTGTTACAAGGACAAGCTGCCATTGCACTAGCAAAAGACATTGTACTTATACCCACAGCCAACATAGCTGCTACTGTAAGTTTTTTTAATTTCATTTTTTTAAACCTCCTTATCTGGTTTGTTTATTTGTTTCCCTATTAGCTATTTGCTTTTCTTTTTTATGATTATGTATTTTAAATCGTTTTATAACATTGTCGAAATTGGTTATATAGGTGGGTAATTTGAAAATAACTTTTTGGCTAATGTTGGAAAATTTTTCATGTTTGCGGTATTATCAAAGTATAGTTAAGTAAATTAATAGAAGGTTGTTATGAAGTTAGGAATTCCTAGAGGTTTATCATTTTACAGTATGTATCCATTTTTGTATGGATTCTTTAGTGCTATTGGCATTGAGGTAATTTTGTCAGACAAAACTACAAAGAAAACTCTTTCAAAAGGTTCGTCTTTAGTAGTTACGGAAACATGCTTACCTGTAAAAATATTTGTAGGACAAGTTCTTAACTTGATTGAAAAAGGCGTTGAAAACATCTTCGTTCCTTCAATTCAATCTATCGCACCTAAAATTTATAACTGTTCAAAAATCAGAGGACTTCCTGATTTAATCAGAAACGTTGTTAAAAAACCTTTCAACATGATTGAACCAACTCTTGATAAATCTCAAAAAGGTCAAGGGTTATACCAATTCTTGCTAGAATGTGTTAAACCATTCGGCATCGTTGATATGGAAAGAATTAAAAAAGCCTCAAAAACAGGTTGGAGAGTTTATAACAACTTCCAAGTTATGTTAAAATCTGGCATGCCTTACGAAAAAGCTCTTAAAAATGCTATCGCTGGCAAACTTTTAATCGAAAAAGACGAAACAGAATATCCTGTATCAATCGCATTGGTTTCACATGCTTACAATATTTATGATGAACGTGCATCTATGAAGGTTATCGACAAACTTAACAAAATGGGCGTTAAAGTTTATACTGCATACCAATTAACAGAAGAACAGCTTGAAGAAGGTGTTGCTTCTCTAGGTCAAGAAATTTATTGGGCTAACGAAGCTGAAATGACAGGTTGTGCAGGCTATTACCTAAAAGATAACAAAATAGACGGCTTAATCACAATTACAGCTTTTGGCTGTGGACCAGATTCGTTAATGCTTGAACGTGTTACAAGAAAATCTAAACAGTTCAACAAACCATTGTTAAACCTTACAATTGATGAACACACAGGTGAAGCTGGCTTTATTACACGTCTTGAAGCGTTCGTTGATATGCTTTATCGTAAAAAACGTATGCAAGGTATCGTTGAAGAAGGCTTCGCCCCTACTTCAAATGTTATGGAATTTATTTAATTCAAAACTATAAGTCCATAAGCAATAATGGTTAAACTCATGTCACCCTGAATTTTTTGACAAAGCGAACAAGCGAAATTTTGAGCTTAGTGAGCCTGTCCCCCGTGTGGCAGGGTCGCATAGTTACTTTGGAATAATATTGCGATTCTGAAACAAGTTCAGAATGACACACCAGAGGCGCGAGCGGAACGCTCGCGCCTCTGGTTTATTATTTTGTATTTTTACTTACAAGATGTATTGGTAGTCCAATTCAGCACTTTGCCATTGGGGCATTTGCCTGTTCTGTCAGCCTTCAAATAATCCATATTTCCTGTATCTATAACCCAACCTGTGCAATAAGTTCCACTACTAAAACAAAGTTTATCTATTGCACTACTATTTCTGCCAGCTGGAACTACTTCATTATTTTCTATCAAAAACCTGAAAATATCCTTTCCATTAATATTAGCGCCTTTAGTACCATCTATATCAACATCTAATGAATTCTTCATAAACATTAATGCCGCACCATCTGCAAGTAAAACTCTTATATATCCATATCCGCTACGGCAAGTATTATCATAAGTACCACCATCTAAACTTTTATAATTACAGGGGAAACAACTTGTTTCAAGAGTTCCACAATTTTTAGAGATTTTCATAAATTCAATCAATCTCTCACTAAAACGTTTTATCTTTTCTTCATCAGTGGTGTCATTTATAAACCATTCGTCAAATGGTCCATATACGGATTGAGCACGACCGAATGCATCTTCAAGGTTAGAATATAATTTTTGTAGTTTAGCAACTTTTTCTTTGTCTGCAGTTGAAGAATTCAAGTTAGGAATAGTTAACGCTGCAACCACGCCAATAATACCCATTACGATTAGGGTTTCTGCAAGTGTGAAGGCTAGGGCTTTACGGAATGTTAAATATAATTCATTGTCATGCTGAACTTGTTTCAGCATCTCATGTTCTTGAGACCCTGAACTAAATTCAGGGTGACATAAAGTTTTATTTGTCATCACATGACAATAATCTTTTATCCTGCGCAACAAAAACATTAAATTAGACTTCAAGTTATTAAGCCTAAAAGTCGCGTTATTACTAGCGTTCACCCCCCCCGCAATATTGAAGGGCTTTATTTTCAATACATTCAGCCATATTGTTTCTCCTTATTTTTATTCAGTATAAACTATTTTTTTACGTTTTTCAAGTGGGGGAGAAAATTTTATTTGTTATTGAAAAAACAGAGGCGCGAGCGAAACGCTCGCGCCTCATATACTTTTATTAAAATTCAAAATCAACTATTGTTGTTCTTCGTTTTTATGTTGCTCTGCTTCAATAATTTGTTCTGGATTGATGTTCTTTTTTCTTGTAATAGCAATCAAACTCAAGCCAAACATAATCAACAACAACACCAACATATAAATTAAGTAGTGACCAATTGAGCCAACCAAAGCTGTTGCGATTGCACCACCAACGATTGCAACGAAAGTAATTGTCACAACTGTTTTATTTTGAGATAAACCTGCTTTTAACAATTTGTGGTGAATGTGTTCTGCATCAGCAACAAATGGAGAGTGACCTTTCATAATTCTACGCAAAGTAGAGAAGGTGATATCAATAATAGGAACTGCCAAAACTACAAATGGTAATAAAATTGCCAGAGTTGCAGTTTTCATAACTCCTGTGATTGACAAACTTGCTAACAAAAATCCTGAGAACAATGAACCTGAGTCACCCATAAAGATTTTTGCAGGGTTAAAATTATAAGCCAAAAACGCCAACATTGAACCTGATAAAATAAACGCAATCAACGCACTAATTGAATTTGAAGGTGTCATTGAAACAGCTACAATTGCCAAAGTAATTGAGTTTACGGTAATTACAGAACCTGCCAAACCGTCTACACCGTCGATAAAGTTTACTGCATTACAAATACCTACAATCCATAACAATGTAATTGGGTATGATAACCACCAAGCAAGGTGAACAACTTCGCCCATTTGGAACGGATTGAAGATTGTATCAATTTTTACGCCCAACAAATAAACTACTGTTACGATTGCAACTTGCAAAAATAGTTTAAATTTAGCATTTAAATTATAAACGTCATCAACCAAACCTAACAAAAACATTAAAGAACCACCCAACAGAATACCTGAAAGCAAACTTCCGTAAGGATAGTAGCTCAAAAACACCAATAACAAGAAGGTTAGCATTGTGCTCGTAAAAATAGCAACACCACCAAGTCTTGAAACAGGTATTTTGTGGATTTTACGTTCGTTTGGAAGGTCAACTAAGCCTTCTTTTTTTGAATATGCAATTACTATTGGAACAATGAATATACCTAAAATTAAAGATATAAGTGCTCCGATAATATGTACTTGTGCTTGTCCTAATGTAGTAAGAATTGTCCTATCTCCTATTTATTATTTGTATAATGGGTACTTTTGACAAAGTTTCAAAGAACGTTCTTTCAAGTTCTTTAACGCATTTTCATCGTCAGAATTTTTAATTGCTTCTGCGATAATTTTTGCAACCTCTGTCATATCTTCTTCTTTAAAGCCTCTTGTTGTAACAGCAGCAGAACCAAGTCTGATACCGCTTGTAACAAATGGGCTTTGAGGATCGTTTGGAACTGTATTTTTATTAGCAGTAATTCCAACAACTTCAAGAACATTTGCCATGTCTTTACCTGTTTTACCTTTACGTCTTAAATCTAAAGTCATCAAGTGATTTTCTGTCATACCGCCTACAATATCCATGCCTTCATCAATCAAACTTTGAGCCAAAGCCTTTGCATTCTTAACGATTTGTTCTGCATAAGCCTTAAATTCAGGTTTTGATGCTTCTAACAACGCAATAGCTTTACCAGCAATAATATGTTCCAAAGGTCCGCCTTGAGTTCCTGGGAATACAGCTTTATCAATACCTAAAGCATGTTCTTGTTTACACATGATAATTCCGCCTCTTGGACCTCTTAAAGTTTTGTGAGTTGTTGTTGTAACAAAATCAGCATAAGGTACAGGTGATGGATGAACTCCGCCTGCAACAAGCCCCGCAATGTGTGCAATATCAACCATCAAATATGCACCGACTTCATCAGCAATTTCTCTAAATCGTTTGAAATCAATAACTTTTGAGTAGTTGCTTGCGCCAGCAATAATCATTTTTGGCTTATGTTCTTTTGCTAATTTTTCAACGTTATCATAATCAATAACACCTTCGTCATTAACACCATAGCTTACGATATTAAAGTACATGCCTGAAAAGTTTACAGGTGAACCATGTGAAAGGTGCCCACCATTTGATAAGTCCATACCCATTACAGTATCGCCAACTTTTAGGGCATATAAAAATACTGCCATATTAGCTTGAGCGCCACTATGAGGTTGAACGTTTGCATGGTCTGCGCCAAACAATTCGCATGCTCTTTTTTGTGCTAATTCTTCAATAACGTCGATATTGTCACAACCGTTATAAAATCTTTTGTGAGGTTTGCCCTCTGCATATTTATTTGTTAAAACTGTTCCACAAGCTGCCATTACTGCTTTTGAAGTAAAGTTTTCACTTGCAATAAGCTCAATTGTATTTTGTTGTCTTGAAAGCTCTTTTTCTACTAGCTCAGCCACTTGAGGGTCTGTTTCTCTTATAATATCCAATTCCATTCTATACATATCTCCTTAATCTTGTTTAATTATACGAGAAAAATATGTATCTAGCAAGTTATTTACAAAAAAATGGCGACGCTTGCACGCAAGCGTCGCCATTTAATTTTTATAATTCTTGTGCATTTTAATTAAGTGGAATTCTTAATTTTTGACCAATTGAAAGAGCATTAGGATTTTTCATACCGTTTGCCGCTTTAATTGCTTGTTCACGTTTCATAGAATATGAACCGTAGAATCTGATAATAATGCTTTCTAAAGTATCACCACTTTGAACTGTATAAATTTCATCTTGTCTAGGTGCAGTTG
>CALAFU010000231.1 GCA_937891325.1 uncultured Candidatus Melainabacteria bacterium
CCACCTTTCATGTGTAATTCAGCAACAATGACAGGTACAGGACAATTGCCTAAATTTAAAGAAGATATGTACAAATGCGTTGATGAAGATTTGTACTTGATTCCAACAGCAGAAGTTCCTGTAACAAACATTTATCAAAACGAAATCTTGTCAGAAGATGACTTACCAAAATATATGACAGCTTACACTCCATGCTTTAGACGTGAAGCTGGTTCAGCTGGTAAAGATACAAGAGGTTTAATCCGTGTACACCAATTCAATAAAGTTGAAATGGTTAAATTGTGTACTCCAGAAACTTCAAAAGATGAACACGAAAAATTAACAGAAGATGCTGAAGAAATGTTGAAGAAATTGAACCTTCCATTCAGAAGAGTTGCTTTATCAACAGGTGATATCGGTTTCTCTGCAAACAAATGTTGGGACTTAGAAGTTTGGATGCCTTCTTATAACGCATACAAAGAAATTTCAAGCTGTTCTAACTTCTGTGATTACCAAGCAAGACGTGCAAATATTCGTTATAAAGAAAAAGCAACAGGCAAAACAAGATTTGTTCACACAATTAACGGTTCAGGTTTAGCCGTTGGTAGAACAGTTGCTGCAATTATCGAAAACTTCCAACAAGCAGACGGTACAATTATTGTTCCAGAAGTTTTAAGAAAATACACAGGATTTGATAAAATCTAATTTTTAAAACTATAAGTCAATAAGGTTTTAAGACGATAAGTTAATTTTGATTAAAATGATATTTTAATTCTAAAAGGCTTATCGTCTTTTTATTTAAGTCTATAGGTCAATAAGGGGTAAGCACTTAAGTCGAATTATAATTAAAATGTCATTTTGACTATAAATGAACTTATCGTCTTATAGCCTTATAGTCTAAATGGCTTAGTTTCATGTCATGCTGAACTTGTTTCAGCATCTCTTTTTTTGAGACCCTGAAATAAATTCAGGGTGACAAAGAGAGGAATGCTAACCATAATGTCATGCTGAACTTGTTTCAGAATCTCTTTAGTTTTCCGAGAGTGTATGAGACCCTGAAACGAGTTCAGGGTGACAAAGCTTAAACGCTCAACCAAAATTCGTCTTAATGCCTTATAGTAAGGTAGGTTGGGGTTTCTACCCCAACAATAAGTTATTTATTATAATTAAAATTTCAATTTAATAATAAATCGACTTATCCACTTAACCCTTATTGACCTATAGTCTAAAAAAGTAGGTCAGGCATAGCCTGACATAAATAATTAAAACGTCAATTTTATTATAAATGCCTTATAGCCTTATAGGCTAACAAAATGTAAATAATCCTTTATAAAACGACCTCACTTAAAAATATCTGCTATTCTCTTATTAGGGATAGGAGAAGTATTAAAAATGTCATACGGATTTCCATTTGAATTAGACGATTTTCAAAAAGAAGCATGTAATATAATTAATGAAGGTAAAAGTGTTGTAGTTTGCGCGCCAACCGGTGCAGGTAAAACTGTAATTGCTCAACACGCAATTCACAGAGCGCTTGAAGAAGGCACAAGAATTTTTTATACAACACCCTTGAAGGCTCTTTCAAATCAAAAATATAACGATTTTGGCGAAAAATATGGATATGACAAGGTGGGCTTGCTTACAGGTGATACTTCTATTAACCGCAATGCTCAAATTGTAATTATGACAACAGAAGTTTTCAGAAACATGCTTTATGGTACAAACTTAGGCTCTGTTGCGGATAACTTAAAAGATGTTAAATATGTAGTTCTTGATGAAGTTCACTACATGAATGATGAGGACAGAGGCACAGTTTGGGAAGAAAGTATTATTTACTGCCCAACAAATGTGCAAATTGTAGCACTTTCTGCAACCGTTGCTAATTGCGAACAGCTTACAGCATGGATTAACTCTGTTCACCCAACTTGTGAATTGGTTAATACCGATTTCAGACCTGTTCCACTTAGGTTTTATTACTATGACAGTTCTCAACCATATAAATTATTACCGCTTCTAACACCATCAGGAGCGCTAAATAATAAGATTAAACCTGAGCCAAGACCATTCGGTCGTAATCGCAATAAGAAAGCTCAAAGCCCTGTTAAAAACGTTGTACGTAATTTGGCAGAACAAGACATGCTTCCTGCAATTTATTTTACTTTCTCACGTAAAAAATGCGATGAACAAATGGAAAAATGTGCTAATTTGTGCCTTGTAACAAAAGAGGAACAAGAACAAATTAAACAAATTGTAGATGAATATATTGCTGAAAATTACTATTTGGCAAAAAACAAACATATTGATTTCTTGATGTGTGGTGTTGCCTCTCACCATGCTGGTCTACTTCCTGGGTGGAAGGTGCTTGTTGAAAAATTATTCCAAAAAGGTTTGATAAAGGTTGTTTTTGCGACAGAAACTCTTGCCGCAGGGATTAACATGCCTGCTCGTTCAACTGTAATTTCTTCTATCTCAAAAAGAACAGATGCAGGTCATAGACAATTAACCGCAAGTGAATTTTTGCAAATGTCAGGACGTGCTGGCCGTAGAGGCATGGACGAAGTTGGGTATGTAACAATCGTTGGCACACCTTACCAATCACCTCAAGATGTTGCTGATTTGGTATTATCACCAGCTAATGACCTTGAAAGCAGATTCTCACCACGTTACTCAATGGTTCTAAATTTACTTCAAAGATTTAATCTTGATGAAGCGAAACAACTTATTCTAAAGAGCTTTGGCTATTTCTCATCAAATACAAGACTTGCACCATTGCTATTACAAAAAGAGAAAAATCAAGAAACTATTGATGAATTGAATTCGTTCAAATGCTATTGTGGCTTGACTAATGCGGATTTACTTGAATATAACAAGGTTAAAAACATGTACGTCGCAAATAGACAAACATGTAAAACTATTAGAAAACAAGAAAAACATAAAAAACGCGGACTTGATGAAGGCTTTTTAGCCTTTGAAAAGACTACAAAAGACTTGTTACACCGTATGCAAGAATTTACATGCGATAGATGTAAACTTTATAAGAAACATATTAAAGACATTGAAGTTCTAGAACGCTATATTGCTAAGCAACGCAAACTTGAAAAAGATATTGAGGTTCAAAAAGATGTGTTCTGGAACAAGTTTATGAGCCATAGAGGCGCGTTAATTGACATGGGTTATATTGTTGATGATTACCCAACAGAACGCGGTGTTACAGTGTCACAAATCCGCTCTGAAAATGAATTATATTTAGCAGAAATTATATTCTCAGGTGTGCTTGAAGAGCTTACACCGGCAGAACTTGCAGCAGTAATTTGCTCTGTAACAACAGAAGACATGCGCTTTGATAATTATGCACAAATACCTCTATCACCTAAAGTTAGAAAGACTTTGAACAAGATTAGAGACATAAGACGCAAGGTAGACAAGGTTCAAAAGAATAATAATGTCGAAGAACCTATGTATATCAACTCTTTCTATGCCCCTTTAATTGAAATGTGGGTAAATGGTGCAGAATGGCAATCAATTATAGATGAAGTTGATATCGGAGAAGGCGATATCGTGCGTGTATTCAAGCGTACAGTCGATGTTTTAAGACAACTTTGTACAATTGATAATATTCCTGAAGCACTTGTATTTATTGCTCGTGAAGCTATTGATGGTATCTTAAAAGAGCCAATAGATGTTGATTAGTCCCAATTGTAAACTTTTGTTTACAAACATGCAACTCAACTAGCAACTTTTTAAATCCTCTGTACTTTATATAAGTGTGTTAGTGAAATAAAGGAATGTATCTATTATGGCAATCAATCCAGTAGGAGCAATGCAAAAAGCCGCTCAACCGCAATTTACAGGCGTGGTTGATACAGTAGTTGGCTCAAAAGCATTTGAAAAAGTTGCTGAATTTGCAGGTTCTAACTCTGCAACATTTAACGCAGCTTCATCATTAGTTATGGCAGGTGTCTTGCGTCCATTAACAATTATGGCACTACCTGCAAAAAATGAACAAGAACAAAAAAACAAAGGTAATGCAGCAGCTCACGCTATTGCATCAGCAGTAATTGGTTTCGCAATTACATCTACAGTTATGAAACCAATCTCAGCAGGTTTGAAAAAGGTAATGGGTAATACAGATAAGTATTTACCAAAATTATCTGAAAAAATGAAATCTAATCCGACATTAGAAAAGAACGTAAACAAGGTATTATCATTCGGTCCTGACATCTTGTTAGCAGTTCCAAGAGCATTGTTAACTTCTAAATTATCAGGATATGTAAACAAAGCATTATTCGGTAAGAAAAAAGATGCAGCTCCAGCACCAGCTCAACAAGCTCCTGTAGTTGCTCAAGCTCAAGAATCACAACGTCCCGTTTTAGATAGCTTCAAAGGAGGTACAAAATAATGAACGTATCAGCAATTAACAGTGTAGCTCCAAAAGCACAAAACGTAAAATTCACAGGTGCAATGGATAAAATGACAAATGCCGTTGCAACAGGTTTAGGAAAAGTTGGTAACACAGATGCTTTCGTAAAAGGTATGGAAAAAATCGGTGATTCTCCAAACTTAATGGCTCACTTATCAACAGCAAGTTCAGCAGTTACAACAGGTTTATATATCTACAAAAACTTAACTGATAAAAAGAAAACTAAGAACGAACGTATCACAATGGCTATTAACCAAGCATTAACATTCGCAGTTTCAACAGCTATTACTTACACAGCAATCGGCGCATTGAACAAAGTTTCTAAAAACATTTGCGGTAAATTCGGTGAAGCAGTAGCAAAACGTGGTTATGATGCTAAGAAAGTTGACACATTGAAAACAGGTGCTAAAGCAGCAATCGACTTAGTAGTATGTTCTTCAATCAACAGATACATCTCACCTGTAGCAGTTACTCCGGTAGCTAACAAATTAGGTGCTAAATTAACAGATTACTTAGATAAAAAAGATGCTGCTAAAGCTGCAAAAGCTCAAGCATAATTCAAAATAAAAACTTTAAAGTAACTAACTAAAACGACTTACTCTTTTGAGTAAGTCGTTTTGTATTGCAATTTGAATTTTGTCCGTATTAATACGTACGTATTTTTACGTACGCGTATAAACTACAAAACTCTGAAATTATCTGTTATGTCCAAATTATAGACGCTGAAATCCTGTTCCGACAGTAATAATCTTTAATCCCAGAATTGCACGATGTTAAAAAGCTCTTAATTGTTAAATTTGCACTATCTTAATATAATGCCATTCTTTTGGCAATAACGTCGTAATTCAGTATTTGCCGTCATTACAGTGCTTACTAACAAGCTATTGTGTAGACTTTGAGCAAGGTTAACGGCTTTATCATACATCTTGAAGGCGCTAACAGCGTAATCTCGTTGAGATTCAGACTGAATAGTAGACAATTCTTGTAGGTATTTACCGTATAAGAAGTACAATTCAGACAATGTGTCAAGCAAGTCGAATTGGCGCGCAATGCCGATTGCGCTTTCGATATAGGCTTTTGCTGAGTCGTAATCCTGCAATGCAAGGTACGCTTCGCCAATAATCTTGTTGAATTGAGTGATAAAATAGAAGTTTTGAATCTTCGGACTTTGCGCGATATCAAGGGCTTTAAGCGAGTATTCAAGCGATTTTTCTGGTCCTGCAGTAAGAAGTGTAACCTCTGAAATGAAGTACCACGCAATAAGTACGCCCAATGCGTTCTTTTCCTTTGCAAAGTAAGAAACTTGTTCTGAGTAAATTGCAAGTGCTTGTTTGAACTTGCCTTTTTCCTTGAGAACCTTACCTAGCAATAGTTTTAAGATGTTTTTGCTTAATGGATCGTTGTTATTATT
Source organism: uncultured Candidatus Melainabacteria bacterium (assembly GCA_937891325.1). Lineage (GTDB taxonomy): Bacteria > Cyanobacteriota > Vampirovibrionia > Gastranaerophilales > Gastranaerophilaceae > UBA6984. The sequence continues at coordinate 5,811 of CALAFU010000231.1, forward strand.
TACGAAGGTTACGATTTGGAATAATTCGTCTTGAATTCCCTCTAATTGGTTTCTAGAGATACTATTGATAACGCTTACCAAATTCCAGATTGTAACCGCTTGTGCGTCCATTATATCGTTATTTTTGTATTGCTTTAATGTTTCTTCTAATATAACTTCTGATTCTTGAATATCACCTTTCAGTGTATTCGCAAGGGCTAGAGTTAATTTTACCTTGCAAATATACAAGTCATTTTGAATGTGGTTCTTTTCGATGATTTCAAAAATTGTGCTTACAACGCCAATTGAGCGGTTATCACCCTGTAACACAAGCGCATTTGCAAGTATCAAGTATGTTTCAAGCCATGCTTCAAACAAGTCTTCAATTTTGATATTTTTATGAGCTTTTGTTGTGTCTAAATTTTGTTCAAAAATAGGCAAAATCTCAGTATCTACAAGGTTTACAACCTCGCCAAGATTACCAATAGTTAGCAATGAATTCAATTTTCTTGATTTTAGCATTGCAATCTCTAAATCGTAAGTCTGGTCTACGTTTGTGACAGCACTGTCAATACATTCAATTACGCCAAAGTGATTGCCGACTTTATGGCAACATTGCGCCAAGTAGCCTGTTAATTCAAATTCTTTTAAGTTATCGTCAAGTTTTCTAACGTGCTCAATTACGCGTGGCAAGTACTCAATAGCCGCTTTAGGATTGCCAAACGACATAACTTTTCCAAGACGTTCATAGATATTATTCTTGATTAATGAGCTGTTTACGCCTTGAAGTTTGTCAACAAGTACTAAGGAGTACTTTTGAGCCATAATGTAGATGTTTTCGTCCCCAATTGCAGCGGTTTGACGTACAACTTCCGACCAAGCGTTTAGTGCGCTTAGATTTTCCTTTAAGTTCGTTGCAAGAAGTGCTAATGATGAGTGCGAAGATAGCGTAAAACCTGACAAAATGACAAATAATTTTTCGTTTACTGTCATAAAGTTTTTGTCTTTTCTTGCAATTTCTAAAATTGATTTCCACAAACGAGTACTCTTAAATTCGTATGCTGACTCGTTTACAGGCGTAATGTAGTTCAAATCAAGTAAGCTAGAGAACAATGCTACAAATTCTTTGTCGTCAACTTTAAATAGCTGATTTAGCACCACAGGATAGAATTTCAAGCCTAAAACAGCCGCCGCAATTAACAATTCATAGACAAGTACGTTTTCATTCTTTAATATATCCAATCTTCGTTTTACGACTGCATCAAAAGAGTCTGGAAGGCTGAACGAGATGTAGTTTCTGCTTGAATCTGTAACTAGGTTCAAAATTTGTTCAATATATGCAGGATTTCCCTCGGTTTGTTTGTGGATAGTATCTCTTAGCGCTTGAGAAGTACCAATAAACAGTGGATTGTACTGATTAATGAAAGTATCAGTTTGGCTATCATTAAATGCAATTAATGAAATATCTGCATATTGCTCGTCCATCAATGACTTGTCATACAAGTATGTTTTAGCTGAACGAGGTTCGTTGTAAGTTAGTATAAATTTTGTGTTTTGTAAGCCTGTTTCGCCGTTGATAAGTGTCTTTAAGAATTCATAAGACATGTTATCAACGTGTTCAAAGTTGTCGAATACAAAAACGGTTTGCATTCTTGATGAAATAGTTTCAAAAACTTTTCTTAAAATACTAAATGTTCTTGCTTTATTTTTGAAGATTGTTTCGTAGTAAGCTGATTTTTCAGGGTATAAGAAGTTAACCAAGTCATCAATTTCGTCGATTTTTAGGCTTGGAAACTCTGTTTTAAAGAATTTTAGTGAGTCCTTCTTTAACTTAGCTGTGTTAATACAGAAATTTGGTACGTTAAAGAAGGTTAGCAAGATGTCTTGGAACAAGCCACAAGGTGTAATTTGGCTTAATGGAGTTGCTTTACCGATTAACCATACAAATTGATTGTCTTTAAGTTCTTCAATTGTCGCTCTAAGTACAATATTTTTACCGATACCGCTTGCACCACTAAGTGAAATAACCTTAACTGAAGTGTTTAACAAGGTATTAACCAAAATATTTTTAGCACTTTGTTGCGTAAACAAGTTTGGTGAATAAGACATTTCATTGCCTGTATTCATTGCGTGTGGCTTAACTTGAGGTTCTTCATTAGCTTTTGGTTCTGTAATTCTGAATTGTCTGTTAGCAGCTTCTGAAAGAATATTTTTAGGCTGTGTAACCTTACGTGGATTAGGTATAACGTTATGTCTGTTTGGCAAAACGTTTGATTTTAAAGGCAACACACCTTTTCGCAAGTTTGAGTTTTTAATTTGTGGAGTTGCGCCACTAATTGGTCGTTGAACCTTTTTGTTAGTTTGTTGAGGCGCTTTGCTCTTTGGTAAAACGCTTCTTTGATTTGATTTTGGTTTTTCTTTAATAATTTCTTGTTGTTCTTCCTCAATCTTCGCTTCTTCAGCCTTAATTTCTTGTTGCTGAAGTTTCATCGCATTTAGTTGTTGCGGAAGTGTGCTCAACTGCTCTTGCAAGCCTGTTAGTTGAGATTGCAAAGAGTTCAATTGGCTTTGTAATACTTCGTTTTCTGGATTAGCAGTTTTCTTCTTTAATTTTTTGATAGCTTTTTTCTTTGCAGATTGAAGTCTTGATGAATTAGACATTTTTGTAGCAGAATGGTGTCCTGACAACATTCTTTGCCCACCTTGAAGTAATTCCTTTTCTGGCATCAATGGTGAATCTGCTGGGGTATGTTTGGGAACATTAACGTTAATAATATTCTTGTTTTGAACAGGTTTTGGCATTGGAGCCATAACTGTTTTTGTTTTTTTACGTTTTGGTGTCTTGCTTGAGATTGCAGGCAAAACGAATTGTCTAGGAGGTTCTAGACCTGTTCTTTGGTTAGCAGCTTGTCTTGATTTTTTGAAAGAATATCCACATTTTCTGCATGCTGAAGCATTAGGAAAGTTTGCAGATTTACAGTGTGGACAGAATTTTACAAGTTCTGTACCACATTCAACACATGATTTGTTATAGATTAAATTATAAGCACCACAATGCTTACAAACTGTGCCAATTTTAACGTTACAATGCGGACAGTTTATAGTTCCATTTGGTATTTGCTTTTTACATCTTGGACAAATCATTCTTTAATATTTTTCCTAAAATGTTCCGTGGTGTTTGTTAGTTAATAGATTTTTTGACCGCTTCCATCAGTTCAAATAATCTTTTTGATACTTGTGATTGAGAGATATTCATATT
>CALAFU010000232.1 GCA_937891325.1 uncultured Candidatus Melainabacteria bacterium
TTAAAAACTTCTTCGGTATTAATAAGGCATCAGCAGCTATCAATACAGCTGCAGCAGGTAGCAAAGTAGGAAGCGCTTGCTGGAACACATTCAAATCTCAAGGTGGTCCTGCAATGTTAGTTCTTGAAGGTGCTACAGAAACAATTACTAACGTTGTTCCAACATTCAAACAATTAGGCGTTAAAGCTGGTATGAAACAAGTTGGTAAATCAGCAGTTAAAACAGTAGCTTCAGTTGGTGGTTGGGTTGCAGGTGCAGCTTTAGGTACTAAAGTTGGTGCAGCAATCGGTTCTATTATCCCTGGAGCAGGTACAGCAATCGGCGCAATTGCAGGTGCAGCAATCGGTACAATTTGTTCATTAGTTGGTGGTACTATAGGTAGCAAACTTGCTAAGAAAGGTGCAGAAGCAGTTGTTGGTAAAGACGAATTAGTTTTAGCACAAGAAAAACAAGCTCAACAATTAGCTCAAGCAGCACAAACAAACGGCACTGTATTAAACCAAGTAGTTGGCGCAGCATCTGAAAGATTAAATGCAGAAGGTGTAACTGATGGTGATTCAAGAATTGCATATAACAGTTTAGCTTCAGTAGCTTCTGGCACTTCAACATCAACAATGACTCAAGCTGTAACTCCTCAATTACAATCACAAACAGCTCAAAGCGTATATGGTACTTCAAACCCATTTGCAACAGCAACAACTACAACAGCAACTCCAAGTTTTCAAGGTAACAGCAACGTAGATTTTTACAACAAAGACTTTATGGCAGCAGTTAACGGTTTAGCTTAATAATAACCTTATAATATAAACAAAAGCGCCGAGTTTCAATTGAAACTCGGCGCTTTTGTTTTTGTGTACCTTAAACTTTTTTAAGGTAGATTACCCCTAATCTAATAGCTAAACTTTAAAGTGAAGTAACATTGTAATCACGTTCAACAGTAGTTTGTGTTGATTCCATTGCCATTGTTAAAGCCTTTTCAATAAAGCATTTAATTGAATAAATATCTTTTTTCAAATTAACAAAGTTCAATGTTTTTTGTTCTTCTAAAGCGTTTTTAAATCTTGTATAATTAGTTTGTCTCATATTAATACTCCTTTTGGTTTTCACATATCTCTCACATTTTATACATCGACATGTTTAGAAAAAATCTTTAGAGTTTTGCTTAATTTATGTTACAAAAGTTAATAATATTTTCGCATAGTTAATAAAAGCGCGCCATTCGTCAAGACGAATGGCGCGCTACTTATTGAATTTATTTCATTATTTGAATAATTCTTTAGTTTTTTCTCTAATTTCTTTGTCGATAGCAAAGATTTCGTCTATATCTGGATTTTGAACCACTTTGTGTTGACGGTAAATCTTTTCAACTGTTGTGTAGATGTCGTAAAGAGTTATTTTACCGTTTAAGAACGCGTAAACGGCTTCTTCGTTAGCTGCGTTCATACAAGTTGTAGCGCTTCCACCTGTTCTTCCGGCTTCATAAGCTAAAGCCATGCAAGGGAATTTTTCAAAATCAGGTTTTAGAAAATCGAATTTAACCGCATCAGCAAAACTGAAGCTACGAGACTTGATGCCTTCAGGTCTTTCAGGATAGCAGATTGCGTATTGAATTGGAATATGCATGCTTGGAACACCGATTTGAGCCATAATGCTACCGTCCTTCCATTCAACGGCAGAATGTACGTAACTTTGAGGGTGAACAACAACTTTTATGTGGTCGTAATCCATACCGAATAAGTGGTGAGCTTCAATAATTTCTAACCCTTTGTTCATAAGAGTTGCGCTGTCAACGGTAATTTTCTTACCCATGTTCCAACGAGGGTGCGCAAGAGCTTGTTCAACTGTTGCATGCTTAATTTCTTCAATTGATTTGTGTAAGAAAGGTCCGCCTGAGGCTGTAATGATTAAGTTATCAACTTTTTCTAATTCGCCATGAATACATTGGAAAATAGCAGAGTGTTCGCTATCAACAGGCAAAATCTTAACACCAGCCTCTTTGGCTTTTTTCATAACGATATCGCCAGCCATTACAAGTGTTTCTTTGTTAGCTAAAGCGATGTCAATGCCGTTAGCAATAGCAGAAAGCGTAGGTTTTAAACCAATTTTGCCTGATACTGCAACTAAAATAATATCATTTTCTTTGTTAGAACAAATTTCTTGCAAACCTTCATCACCGTAAAGTGCTTTTGCACCTTGAGGGTTAAGTGCGCTGTTTTCTTTGCCTAAACAAACATATTTAGGTCTGAATTTTTCGATTTGCTTGTTTAAAAGTTCAACGTTAGAACCTCCGGCAAGCGCAATAATTTCGAATTTATCTTGAAGTCTTTCAATAACTTCTAAAGATTGGGTTCCGATAGAACCGGTTGAGCCAATAATACTAATTTTCTTTTTCATATTTAATCCTAGTGTTTGTGTGTTATTTTGAGTATTTACATTATATAGCAAAAATGATTTACAAAATAATTTATTTATGCTTTATTAAAAATACTATGAAAAAGATTTTAGCTAACCTATTAATAATAATTTTAATATCTGTTTTTGCCGTAGCATGCGGTAAAAAGCAACAACCAATGGACTTGTATGACGTAATTCAACAACGCGGTAAAATAGTTGTTGGTGTAAAAGATAATGTTCCGCCATTCAGTTCAAAAGATAAAGACGGCAATTATGTTGGATTTGAAATTGATTTAGCAAAGAAAATTGCCGCAAAACTTTTGGGTGATGAAAATGCTGTTGAATTTGTTGCAGTAACACCTGCAAACAGAATTTCAATGTTGAATTCTGGTCAAGCGGATATGATTATTGCGACAATGACAATCAATACATCAAGATTAGCAATGGTCGATTTTACGGAACCTTACTATATTGCAGGTCAAACAGTAATGGTTAAAAAATCAAGTAAAATTAAATCGTTGTATGATTTTAAAGCTAAGAAAATTGGTGTAGTTTTCGGAACAACTGCAAACGAAGCTGTTAGAACAGTAGCTCCAGCTGCATTGGTTGCTGGTTTCAAAACTTATGATGAGGCGGTAGATGCATTAAGACAAGGTCTTGTGGACGGTGTCGCAATGGACGATACAGTTTTAATGGGATATAAACTAAAAGACCCTTCTCTAACTTCAATTAGCCAAAAATATTCGCAAGAACCTTATGGTATTGCCCTAAGAAAAGGTACAGAAAGTACAAGAGTTTTGGAAATGTTGGACGGCTATATTTCTAATTCAAAATCAAACGGCGAAATGAACAAACTAAAAACTAAATGGGTTAAATAGAGCAATTTTGTCAATCTTTCAAACCGCAAAAACGAAGTACATTGTGGTATCTTTTCGTTAGTCAATAAGACAATAAGACATTTATAATCAAAATGTCAATTTAATAATAATTCGACTTATCCACTTAACCCTTATTGACTTATAGTCTTAAAGAAAAGTAGGTCAGGCAATGCCTGACAAGTAGCAAATTTCCTACACTTCAAACGGGTCGCGTTCTTTGTAATAATTTGGCTTTTTCTTTAGCTTGTCGTTTTTCTTTTTAACCTTTTCCGGTACATTTTTGTATGCGTTATCGACAGACATTTTCATTAATGTTTTTTTAGAGCGAATGTCATAACAAGTTAGCCAAAAACTTCTGTTGATGTTATCAACATTGAAGGAAATTCTACCAGCAACTCTATCCCCTGGTTTAATTTGCTTGAACATTAAGTTTGTATCACCGAAAATTGAAGGGTGAAAAACATTGTTGTAATCGTTTACCAGCGCTAAATCCATGCCTGAAAGAGTTTTATCTGTAAGATTAGAGATAGATAGTGTTAACGTGATGGTGTTCGCTTCCCCAAACGGGTCTTTTTCGTGAACAATGTTTGTAATTTTCACCTTTAACCCTGGGTAAAACATTTCGTGTTGTTTTAGGGCTGTGTCTTTGTATACAGGAAGTTCAATTTTTCCGTTAATTTTTACTCTGATTTCGTCACCAGGGGCGATTAAAACGTCTTTACCCTTGCGCCATAAGGACATGCCTAAGCCAACAGTACCGCCAACAGCTGCACCACCTAAAACAGTGTAACCTTGTGATGCAATTGCAGCCTCTATACCAAACAGATTAAGTGCCATAAATCCGCCAACTACACCACCTGCAGCAGTGTAACCAACGTCTTGCGCTACGATTTTACCCGCTTCAACAATTGGGTGCATTCTTGTAGACATTTTGCCCTCAATCGGAATTTCTCTACCGTCTGGAGTTACAAGATAGTCAAAATCTAAACTGATGTAACCGTTTCGTCCTAAACGTTTTGCGCCAGATTGTTCCTTGATAATCCCATGCGCAATAGTTCCTTTCGGAAGAATTACGCCACTGTCACCTGAAACATCGCTTACAACTTCGGCAAAAAATTCATCGCCCTCAATTGATATGTTACCGTCAATAACTTGCGAAACAGTCATTTTTATTACATCTTTTTGGTCAATGATGTCAACTTTTCCTGTAAAAAGTTCACTTTGATCCAAAGTCTTTTGGTCAAACATCTCCGCATGACCTTGAAATGTATCGGCAAAAGCCAATCCACTACTTAAAAAATATGAACTTAATATAACACTCGCTAAAAGCTGTTTACATCTAACCATACTAATTATTATATTTATTTTGAAAAATAAATCCATTTGTAAACATTCCTTTTACAAATCAATCTTTTTGAGTACCTTTTTAGTACAATTGATATATAGTTATTATTTTATAAGGAGAAGTAATGGAACGTTTTATTGGCATCATTGGTATGGTCATTTTGTTAGCAATTGCTTTTGCATTGTCAAATAACAAAAAGGCTATCAACTACAAAACAGTTGGTGTAGGCTTAGCTCTACAAATTATTTTTGGTATTTTTATTTTTAAGGTGCCTGTTGGTCAAAAAATATTTTTATGGTTAGGTGAAGTTATCGTTAAATTGTTAGAATTTGCTAACGTTGGTGGTAAATTCGTTTATGGTCCATTACTAGATGATAAACAAATGGGTACAGTGTTTGGTTGCTCAATCCCATTTGCTTTCCAATTAATTAGTGCAACAGTATTCATGATGATGATAGTAAACATTCTTTACTACTACGGAATCATGCAAAGAGTTGTAACTGTTTTAGGTAAAGCGATGAACAAACTAATGAAGGTTAGTGGTGCAGAAGCTTTATCAAACGTAGCGAGTGCTTTTGTAGGTCAAGTTACAGCACAAATTATGATTAAACCTTACTTGGCAAAATTAACTCGTTCAGAATTACTTGCATCTATGGCAGGTTCTATGGCTTGTACATCAGGTGCTATGATGCCTGTATACGCAATGATGGGTATTCCAATCGTTTATGTTTTAGCTTCAGCAATTATGGCTATTCCAGGGGCTTTGGTTATGACAAAACTTGTTTACCCAGAAACAGGCGAACCTGAAACAATGGAAAATATTAAATTAAGCCGTCGTAAAACTCACTCAAACGTATTTGATGCGATTGCATCAGGTGCATCTGAAGGTATGATGGTTTCTTTAAACGTTGTTGCAATGTTACTTGCAATCGTAGCTTTAATTGCAATGATTGACTATATCTTAGCAGCATTCGGTGGTTGTATTGCTAACTTGTTCCACTTAACAGGACCTGTTTTAGGCTTTGACTTCCAAGCATTATCATTAAAGATGATTTTAGGTAAATG
>CALAFU010000233.1 GCA_937891325.1 uncultured Candidatus Melainabacteria bacterium
TAAAAAGTCATTTTAATTATAAATGAACTTATCGTCTTATTGTCTTAAAGCCTTAAAGTCTATTGATAAGATACCGCATCAAGTGCGGTATGACACAACCTATCTATAATCAACAAAATCAACGTATTCTTCTAAAATTGTACAAAGATTTTTAAATTCTTCATCAGTATAGCTTGTTTCATTCATCAAGCTTTCATCTAAAATCTTTGTTGCTAAAAACTTTTGCATATAGTATCTTTTAGCACCTTGAATAAGTTCTCCAATTTGTCTTAAATCTTCAACAGACAATTGAGATTTTACGATAGTTGTCCTAAATTCGTAATCAACACTACTGTTCATTATCATATCAATACTTTTTTTAATAATATTGGTATCAATATCAACTCTTGTAATGTCCTTATACTTTGCAAGAGGAGCTTTTATATCCATGGCAATATAATCTAACAAGTTTTCATTTAAAAGCTCTTGTAGGACGTCTGGGTGCGTTCCATTTGTGTCTAATTTAACAAGAAAACCCAAAGATTTAACTTCTTTTATAAATTCAATTAAATCCTTGCCATGTAAAGTTGGCTCACCGCCTGTAATTACAACGCCGTCGAGTTTTCCTTTACGTTTGTTTAAAAACTCAAAGAATGCCGGTACTGAAAGTACCGGCTCTTTGTTTTCAAATAATTCTGGATTATGGCAATAGCCACATCTAAAATTGCAACCTTGGGTAAAAACAATACATGCGATTTTGTCTGGATAATCGATGAATGTTGTTTTTTGCAATCCCGCTAGTTTAAAAGACATTTTTCTCTTTCCAATTCTTTTTCTAGGTCTTGTGCAATATCAAATGTTTTTCTGTTTTTGAATTCAGCTTTTTTACCTTTATTCCATTGTTTTACAGGTCTGATGAAACCAACTACACGTGAGTAAACTTCGCAATCATCTCCGCAAGTTGGGCATTTTTCATGTTCGCCTGCTACATAACCATGGTTAGGGCAGATGCTGAATGTTGGAGAGAATGTGAAGTATGGAAGTTTATAGTTTTCGCATACTTTTTTAACGAAGTTTTTCATTGTTTCGTTATTGTGGCATCTTTCTCCAGCAAATACGTGAACAGTTGTACCGCCTGTGTATTTTGTTTGTAAGTCATCTTGCATATCAAGTAATTCAAATACGTCGTCTGTAAAGTTTACAGGTACGTGAGTTGAATTTGTGTAGTAAGGTTCACCACCGTCGTTTGCTGTAATAATGTCCGGGTAAGTTTCTTTATCCAATTTAGCAAGTCTGTATGTTGTACCTTCAGCAGGTGTAGCTTCTAAGTTGTAGTTATTACCTGTTTCTTCTTGATATTTTGTGATTTCTGCTCTCATAAAGTCCATAACTCTGATTGCGAAATCGTGTCCTTTTTCAGTTGTAATGTTTTCACCAAATAAGTTTAAGCATGCTTCGTTCATACCGATTAAACCGATAGTTGAGAAGTGGTTTTTCCAATATTGTTTGAATCTTGCATGAATGTCTCTTAAATAGTATTTAGTATATGGATATAAGTTGTTTTCAGTGAATTTTTCAACTAATTTTCTCTTAATTTCTAAAGATTCTTTAGCTAACAACATTCTGTCTGATAACATTTGGAAGAATTCTTCTTCGTTTTTAGCTTGGTAACCGATTTTTGGTAAGTTGATTGTTACAACACCGATTGAACCTGTTAATGGGTTTGAACCGAATAAACCACCGCCACGATATGCCAATTGTCTGTTATCAATTCTTAAACGACAGCACATTGAACGAGCATCTTCTGGGTTCAAGTCTGAGTTTACAAAGTTTGAGAAGTTTGGAATACCATATTTTGCTGTGATTTCCCATAAACCGTCAAGGTCTTTGTTGTTCCAATCAAAGTCTTTTGTAATGTTATATGTTGGGATTGGGAATGTGAATACACGACCTGAAGCATCACCTTTCATCATTACATCAAAGAAGGCTTTATTAATCATGTTCATTTCTTCTTGGAAGTCGCCATAAGTTTCTTCCATAATTTCACCTCCAATGATTACACCTTGGTCTTTGTAGTAGCTTGGTACTGTTAAGTCCATAGTGATATTAGAGAATGGTGTTTGGAAACCAACACGAGTTGGAACGTTCATATTAAATACGAATTCTTGCATTGCTTGGTGAACTTGGTCATAGTTCAATTTGTCATATCTTACAAATGGAGCAAGCAATGTATCGAAGTTTGAAAATGCTTGAGCACCTGCTGCTTCACCTTGAAGTGTGTACATAAAGTTTACGATTTGACCTAATGCAGTTCTAAAGTGTTTTGCTGGAGCTGATTGAACTTTACCTTCAACACCTGTAAAACCTTCCATTAATAGGTCTTTTAAATCCCAACCTACGCAATATGATGGATATCACCTTTTAAGTGAGCATCTTTAATATTGTCTGGATAAATTTTGTTTAACCAATAGCTTTTTGAAATGTTTGAAGCGATATAGTTGTTCAAACCTTGGATTGAATAACCCATATTAGAGTTTTCGTTAACTTTCCAATCGATTTCTTTTAAGTAATCATCAGTCATATCAACTGAAGCATTATTAGCAAAATCTCTCAATTTTTTGTGTTGTTCTCTGTACAAAATGTATGCTTTTGCTGTTTGTTTATATTCAGATGACAACAAAACTTGTTCAACAATATCTTGAATTTCTTCAATAGAAGGTGCTTTCAAGTTAGATTGTTTTTCTCTTACAAAGTTTTTGATAATTCCAATAACGTTTCTTGTAAGTTGTTGAGCAGTTTTAGCGTCGAATTCTTTTGTAATATTAGATGCTTTTTCAATGGCATCAGTAATCTTAGCTTCATCGAATTCTGCTAATTTGCCATCACGTTTGATAATTGTTTCCATTTTAATCTCCTAATCACTATGTAGTGTATAAATCTTTTCTATTCGTTTTTAAGTATTTCGACTGTAATGGTTGTTGGATTTTGAAGGGTTTGCAACCATATATCCCGTACTTGTGTATTCTAAAATTGTAGCACATAGAAATTCAGGCATGGAAAATATTAATACATTTTAATATACTTTTCTTAATTAAGTTTGTTAAGATTTCAAGTAATTTATAATTATACATTGCGATAGTTGATTTAAAAGTGTGTTTAATTTAGAATGTATTCAAGTCGTACTCCACGGGGGTTTAGCGAGCCTCTCGACCCGAGCGCTTTAGCGGGGTGCAGAGCCTACTGTGAGGGTTGTGTGAGTATTGATAAATTGTTTAATATCGTTGACGGGCTGAATTATGGTGGCGTAATCTGTCGAACCATGTCAGGGTGGAAACACAGCAGCATTAAGGCAATCTTTGCGGGTGCTATAACTTTGGTCAAGAGGTGTTAGGCAAGGAGTCAGTATTTGCCCAATTCGATAGGTAGTGGTACGACTTTTTAATGTTTATTTTTTGTAAAAAGTGGGCGGATTGCATTGCAATCCGCCCACTTAGTTATTAATTTATTGTTTGTTTAGTCATTTCTTCTATCGTATTCTTCTTTAATTTCTTTACGTTTAACTTTTCTTGTTGCTGTTCTTGGAAGTGCTTCTTTTGAAACAACAATTGAAGTTGGACGTTTGAAGTTTGAAAGACGTTTAGAAAGTTCTTTAACTTCCTTAATAACAACTTTCTCTAAATCCTTATCATCAGGATGAGCGTTTATAACGTCTTCTGTTGGAACGATTTTGATTACAACGTCTTCGCTACCGTCTTTTTGACCGCCTTGACGTTTTGCACCAAATACGCAAAGTTCTGCAAACATTGGGCTTTTTTCCATAACTGATTCAACTTCTTCTGGAAATACTTTTTTACCACCAGAAAGTACAATCATGTTTTTAATTCTACCTGTAATCCAGATATAGCCGTCGTTGTCAATTTTTGCGATGTCACCTGTTCTTAACCAACCGTCTTCTGTAAATACATCTTGTGTCATTTCAGGTTGACCGTAGTAGCCCTTCATAATTGTAGGACCGTTAACTTGTAATTCGCCTGTTTCTTTATCTACACGAACTTCAACGTTTGGAATTGGTCTACCAACAGAACCAAATCTGTGAGCAGCTTTTGTGTTTACTGAAACAACAGGGCTTGCTTCCGATAAACCGTAACCTTCAAATACGTCAATACCGATTGTTTGGAAGAAGTTACCTACGTTCAAATCAAGTGGTGCACCACCTACGATAAAGCCTTTGAATTTACCGCCCATGCTTCTGTGGAAGGTTCTGAATAACATTCTTCTTACGCATTTTAATGGAATTAATTTAGCCAATTCGTATTTAATATCGTAGAAGAATTTTCTTACAGGGTTGTATTGATTGATTTTTGTTTCTAAACTTAATTTTAATAGTTTTAAGAAAGCTGGAACTACAACCATGAACGTAATTTTCTTTGATTGAATGATATCAAATAAGTCATTTGGTTTTAAACTCTTTGAGTAATAAATTGTTGTACCTAAGCTCAAGAAAGTTAAGTAACCAACAGCCAATTCAAACAAATGGTTCATAGGCAAAATAGATAACAATCTATCATTTTTTGTTAATGGGAAGCATTGAGAAACGCTATCCATTTGTGAAATCATGTTTTTATAAGTGATTTCAACACCTTTTGGTCTGCCTGTTGTGCCAGATGTGTAAATGATAAGAGCTGTTTTATTTAAACCTCTGTGTCTCCATTTTTTGTCGCTTGAAGTATCTTTGATTGTGTAAAGGCTTTCATATTCTTTGTTTGCACCTTTATCGTCAATGATAATTAAGCGTTCAATTGACGGAATTTGTTCCTTCATTTTAATACCTGTTTCTAAGAAAGCACTTGAAACAAGTAAAACTCTAGGACCGCAATCGCTTAAGATTGAGTTTAATTCATATTGAGTAAGTTTGATATCTAGTGGAACAACTGTACCACCAGCAATGATGATTGAGAAGAATGCAGCACTCCATTCTGGCATTGATTCTGATAAAAGCGCAACTTTATCACCTTTTTCAAGACCCAAATCCATTAAGTAGCTACCAAGTCTTCTAGCTAAGATGCTAATACCTTTAAAAGTTAATTCATTAGCACCAATATTTGTTTTCATACCTAATGCAGTTTGTCCTGCAAGTTCGTTTGTCTTTTCTTCTAAGAATAGTAGTAAATTTCTATGCATCTTAATTCCTTTCCGTTTACTTATTATATAATAAATAATCCAAAATTCAACTTATACTAAATTTACCTAGAATTTAAAATCAAGTAATCTAGTTTTAAACTCTAGATGTAGTTTATCAGAAACATTTTATTTTGGCAAGTCTGATTTTTCGTAATCCTTGAAACCTGTATAGGTGGCTAATTTTATCTCTTTTTGAATTTATTTATAATCACAAAAAATGAAAGGAGATAAGATGGATTTTAAAGGTAGTAAAACTGAAAAAAATTTAATGGACGCTTTTGCAGGAGAGTCAAAAGCTAGAAATATGTATACATATTTTGCAGCACGTGCTAGAAAAGACGGTTTTGAACAAATTGCGAAGGTCTTTGAGGAAACAGGCAATAACGAAAAAGAACACGCAAAAATGTGGTATAAATACTTGATTGGTGGGGCTATTCAAGATACAAAAACAAATTTAGAAATTTCAATAAAAAGTGAACATTACGAATGGACAGAAATGTATAAAAATTAT
>CALAFU010000234.1 GCA_937891325.1 uncultured Candidatus Melainabacteria bacterium
TGAAACCCGTAAAAACCCCTAATTTTACAGGTTTTAACCACAAGAAGTCAGAGACAGGTTCTAATGAATTTGAATTCAATTTTCCACATGACAGCAACAAATACGACTGTTATTTGGAAGTTTTTAGTGTAAAAAAAGACAAAAACGATAATTATAATGTAAATAAAATGCTTACAAATACTGATTTAGGGGTTAAATCAGTAAAATTGAATAATCGTGGTGTAAAAATTGACATGGGTTACGCTTACGATGAATTAAGCAACAAAGAACCTTTTGCATACCGCTATAAATTAGTTGACAAACAAGACAACTCAAAATCTTTCTATCAAGTTGATGCAGGTTCTGTAATTGATTACTCAAAAAATGGTAATTTTGATAAATTCAACCTAGTTATGCAAAACGGCACACAAGTTTCTAAAGGTGGCTCAATGACTTTGGCTCTACCTGATTCTTATGCAGTTGGCTGGGTTTATGATGAAAAAGGCAAACCCACTTTAAACAAAAATGTTCAAGAGAAAGCAAAATATGCTACAAAGACTTTCTCAAATAAAATGGGTGGTACTTTAGCTGGTATTGAGGCTAATGTTGATAAACTTAAAAAAGCTGGTTATACAAGAATCGTATCAACTCCAATCTTTACAGATGATAGCTTGTCATCTCACAGCTATTGGAATAAAAACTGTATGCAAATGTCAAATTCTATCGGTAACATCGACAATTATGCATCATTACAAAAGAAATTATTTAAAAATGGCATAAACTTTGTTTCAGACGGTGCGTTTGTAAACGAAGGTTTAGAAGGTGTTCACTTTAAACACATGTTGAAATGGGGTGAAAAATCTCCATATTATAATTGGTTTAGAGCAAGTGGTTTGCAATCAGGACCTCTATCAATGGGTATTTTTGCAAAGAACCAAGACTACGTAGGACACAAAGTTGTAAACTCACCTTACAAATATGAACAAGGTGCAGACGGTCAAATTAAATCATCTAAAAATCCTGAATATGACTCAAAGAAACCAACTTATGTTCAAATTTATGATAACAGATTAGTTTCAGATGCAGACAAAAAGGATACAAAAAATCTAATTAAATCTTACGAAAAATTAGATACAGGCAACGCTTATGAAATTAACAACCACAACGATACAGTTGTTCCATATTCTTTCGAAATTAATCCTGAAACATACAACAAAAACGTTAAAAACTTAAACGCATATAACAAAAATGCAGATAAGAAAATTATGCTAGACCAACCAATGGCGGCAAAATTCTTAACTCAATCAGAATCTTACGTATTAGAAGATAAATACGAAAACGGATTTGAAACTTGGGATGCAAATACAGATATTGCAAAATTGAACTTCGTATTCTCACACGCAGATACAAAACGTTTGGAAAACTTACCAAGACACA
>CALAFU010000235.1 GCA_937891325.1 uncultured Candidatus Melainabacteria bacterium
TTTTGTTGTATTGACAGTAATTTCACCTTCAAGGCCTGTTGTAAAACCATCGAATTCAGCTGCTGTACCTCTACGTCGCTGTATTGCTTTTACGTCAGTATCACTCATGTTAAACCCTTAAACTAAAATATAATAGTAAAGAACAAAATTTCAAAAGACTATTTCTTTTGAACGGTTTCTTTTTTCTTTTCTGCAATTTCTTCAGAATATGTACGCCCATGTGAAATCATATCTAAATGACACTGTTTACATAAAGCAATATGCGACCGTGTAACTTTCCACCCACGTGCCTTCATAACTTCAAGAATGTCTCTTTTAGGGACCCATGAACCTGTAACACGTATTGGCTCTGAATATTCGCCACAAGCAGAACACTTAAAAGACACATATAGATCAGCCATTTAAACACCTATTAGAAAACTAAACGAACAACACAATTAACAAGCTTTTCTTCATTATTTAAATTGTCTTCTAAAGCTTTTCCTATAATTTTTGCATTTAAAATCTTTTTAGAAGATGCAATTGCGACACCTTCTTTATTGTCACCAATAACAGAAGAATAATAAATATAATCATGCTTTTTAACACAACCAACAACCTTAACAGGAACTTGACCTACTAATGCTACAGGGTAACAAAATTCATTGTTATTCAAGCTATTCAAAACAACACCAGGTTTCGTAGAAATTACTGCTTCTGCTTCTTCTTCACTTCTTGCAATAGTAATGTCCTTTTCACCACCAAACTTTACAAGAGTACCAGGTTCAAGCTTCATATCTGATTCATACATTTCCGCCAAATCAGCCCAATATGTATACGATGCTGCGCCACGAAATAAGCCAGCTTGAATATTTTTACTAAAATAAACAGTATTAGCATGTGGAAAGCCAGATACAGCAGATCCACCTGTAATTTTTACAACAGATAATTTATCTAAAGTATTCTGAATAAAGTGATTTTTAACATTTGCTGATTCAGAAACAACACTGTTTCCTGATTTTGTAGCATCAATTACTAAATATTCACCAGATGAATATGTATTGTTTTTGTTGCTATTAATTGCACTGTCAGACCAGCTAACAACACCAATAGCACGGTTATTCATATACAAGCTAGTAATATTTTTGTTGTTACTATTTTGTGCTACTACACCACCGGTAAAACTTCCTGTTGTGTTAGCCTTTAAACTAATAGTTGGATTTTTTGTAAATACCTGTAAACTATCACTAAAAGCAGCAGACCCACCAGCTGTAAACACCTTTTTGCCACTAATCGTTTCAGTTCCAACAAAATGAACAAATTTATTAGAAGCACCATCTTCAAATTCACTACGAAGCTTTTTCATATCAGCTTTAACGCAGTTTACATCAAATGAATTACTACCGGAAGCAGATGTTACCTGAACAAAATAATCTAGATCACCATTGCTATTAATTTTAAAAAATGCAATTTTGGCAGCTTTTACTTCATATGCTTGTGATACAGTTGTTTCATATACTAAACCAGTTAAAGTATTGAAAATAAAGTATACTTCTGAAGAAGTTTTTGGTTGTTCAATTGTATTTAAATCTTTATCATTAACTGTTTTAACACAATCAGCAGGTACTGTAATTAGATAAAAACGTTCGTCTTCATCTTCTTTTCCGAACTCAACACCACTAACTGCTAAAGTAACATACTCACCAGCATTCGTAACAATATTAGATTCATAAGGTTTTTCTAACGAATATCTTTCATTTCGATAAAAACCATCTGATTCTAAACCATTTGTTAAAGCTACAACCCTATCTTTTTCCAAACAAACAAGATAAGTATTTCCAGTACGTTTATAATATGCAAAACGCTTAAACTCCGCATCAGTAACAGATGCATCAAGTTCAGGCGCTTCATATAAACCACCCATACCTAAACGAGTTGAACTTTCATTTTTAGGAAGTATATATGCAAAATCTTCTGAATTTTTATTTGTCTTAAATGCAATAGCAGACAATCCTGTTTTATCATAGTTGTTTACTATATATGCATTAAAATAATCATTTAAATAATCTGAATGTTCATTATCAACAGTAGGTAATGAATAATTTTCTGTAGGGGCTACTAAAACATTCTCAATTAATGCTGAATTTGAAATTCTAAAGTTCAGATAAAAAGAAACCATATTGCCAACAGTATTTGAACTATCAGCATACTTTACAAATTCTGACCCCAAACTTCCAACTGCGAATAGAAAAGGCGTATTTAATGCTTCGCCACGTTCATTGTATCCTTGCAAATACAAACCAATACTTCCGCAAATCATACCGGAACTTGAAGTTCCACCAATAGAAGTATCTAGTGATACACGAAACTGTACAGTATTTGAATCTAACTGTACTTTTCTAACCATCGAGTTTATATTTTCTTGCTTTGAAATTGTATAGACAACATTGGCGGCTTCCATACTCTTCCAAGTCATTGCTTCTGTCATATCTAAATTAGCACGTGAGCAAATTTCAATACGTGCTAATTTAAAAATATAGGCATTAACAGTATTTTGTAATAAGGTAGATTCACCATCATTAGTTACAATTGAAGAATATGTATCCGCCATTTTATTAACCTAAAAACAAAAACCCACTTTAGTAAAGAACATACCAAGTGGGTTTAAGTTTGAATCCAAATTCGGAACATCAAGGAATCATATCAGCTGACAAATAATCATCATCTAAAACAGGACAATCTATCACATAAACATTTTTCGAAGTATCACTTGAAATTGTTACAACTTTTGATACAACTTTTGTGTTTTGCCATTCACCGCCAGCGATAATCTCCACTGTTTGACCTAACAGCCAAATATCATCATAGGTATTGGGCACTCCATTCAAATAAATCGGTTGTTTGTTGTCATTTATTCCATTTACTCTTGTTGTTACCTTTAAACGATACTTTCTTAAAGTCAAATCAAGATAATATGTTGAATCTACTAAAGCTTCTGTTCTAACTGTCTGGTTTTCAGTTGCTGCAATATATCTATCACCTACAGCAAACATAACCAAAGATTCACCATATTTTGAAACTATTGTTGAACCATCATCATATAAAATACCATTAACATTTACCTTGCATTCAGACGAAGGCGCGAAAACTGACGTCTTTACGTCAACAAGTTTTAAGCTTAAAGTTTCTTCTATAGTTGCATTTTCATTGTTAAACATAGAAATGTCTAACACCAAATGTTTTGAATCTGATTTGCACCCCTTTTGTTCAGCATAAACATCTAAATCAACAGTATGGCCATCAACCATCTTAAATGGTAAAACAGTGCCAGAATCTACCTTTTTACCAGCAACATAGAGTGACAATTTATCAGACGTTCTTTTGTTTTCAGTTTCTACATTAATTTTTACAAAACAATCTTTTGTAAATTCTTTAAATTCAACAGGCAAACTATTTTCAGCAAAAGTTAAGTCTGTACTGATAGTATCACGATCATCTGTTTCTATAGTAACAGGAATTACAGTACCGTTTTCAGCAAACAATACATCACCTTGCTTAATGTCAAATATTTCTCCAGGTCTAATAAAATCAAGATTATTAACCAAAATTGCATATTTGGTTAACCCACCTTTATTTGTTGTATAGACCATATATTGCCAAATAACACCATTTTCGTCTTCAACAGGAACAATATACTTAAGCTTTTTAACATCTTCCAAGCGACCAATACTGCCATTTCTGACACGGTAAATATTTTCGGTCTGACTTTTATTCATAGATGTAACTTTTGACGTTGAATTCTTAAGTTCGACAGACAACATCCCTAATTCTTTAGTAGACCTAAAGAACAAGTTGCCTACATGCATTGACGCAGCAGCTACACCTAAATACAAGTCATTAAACTCAATAACATTGCAAATATTTTCTAAAACCCAAGGTGTTGATGCAAGCTCATAGAATTGGTATCTAGCTTCAGCCTCAAAATCTTTTGCGTCAACCATTGAATTCGAGCTAACATTAAACCGGACATGATTTGTTGGGTAATAACCTTCAGGTGGATCAAAATTACGATAATACACCCATTCAGATTCTTTTGTTTGTGTAATCAAACCATAATCATATGCAACACGAGTTGTTAACGCATGCTGGAATGTCGAACATTTCAAAAAGGTATTATTATTGATTACTTCTTCGTCAATATTTTTATAATAAATGGAAATAAAATCACCTTTTCTTAAATTTTGTGAATGTTTTCCATCCCCGAAAATAACATACAAAAACACACCGTTACTTGTTTTTGCACGTCTAATTTCAGCAACACGATCCAAAGGACCATAATCTGATTTATTATTAACAAGCTTCCACTGAATACCATTAACAAACACAGCTAAAGAAGAAGTATCAATACTTTCAGGATTTGTAAACTTTTCAAATCTATAACCAGTTACAGGAATAACGTCTTCAACTGAAGTATCTTCTACCCACGTATCAACATAAACTTTTTTATAACCAATTTTATGTTCAGATTTATGTAGTTCAGTATATAATTTTTCATATGGCAAAAATTTATTCATCAACGGGAAATCTAAAGTTTCGTAACTAACAACCACTTTAGCACCTTTTGATAGCTTTACACCTTTTATACCATCACCAAACTGTAAATAATTTCTACCAGCCGTGTCTGTTGTCAACAATACAACATACGACTCTTCATTATATTTATCGAAACCATCAAAAATAACATCAAACTCATCACCGTCAACTTTTACGACCAATGAGATTGTATTTAACAAATCTTGATGTTTAAGATAAAACCTTTCTTCAGAACTTCCAGCAGCAATAAAATTATCAATATAAGATTTCCCAGCTTCAGAAGTTTTACCACCTCTTGAAAATTCACCGACAACTACAACATTTATTTCAATCCATGCTCCATCTTTGAATTGGTAATGTTTTAAATTACTTGAATCGTAATAAATTTCATTATTGAAATATGGAATAAAAATTTCTGAATTACCAGGTGTCCCATAAACCGTATAAACTGTATACCCATCTTTTGATTTAGTGTCTAATAAATGCACTAAATATTTTACAATACCGTTTTCTTCAACTCTGGTTGTTTCATAAACTTCATTCAAATCTGAAAAATAACGATCTATTCTTGACCAACCTGAAGCAATGTCATAAGTATAGTAATAATTGTAAACTATTAAATCTGTATTTTCTTCAGAAACAGAATCATATGCTGTAACACGCGTATATTGTTTTGTATATTTTGATTGTTCTGTTGTTCCAAAATATTGTTTCGGGCAAACCTGAACGATACCTAAAAAAGTATCAACTGACGTAACAATATATTCACTACGTACATAATCTTTATATGTATATGCTGAATCACCAACCATTGGGTTTGCGTTCAACAAAAACATTAAGTCATTTCCGTTTGAATATTCGTGACAAACATCTACTTCATATGTTTGTCTTTTTACTAATGAATAGTAAACACCATCCACCTTGCATAAAGGCCTTCCAGTCACATTTCTTGAAGGACTAACTGAATATGTTACGGAACCTATTGTTATTCGATTGTTTTTAGAATCAACCTTCTCAACAACACCTAAAACAACACTAGCATCTGCTATTTTATAAACAACCGAACCTACAACAGGGTTTGCTTCAAGCGTATATACAACCTGTAGTTTCTGATCTTTATTATAAAACGCATGAAATGTATTGCTAATTTTATTAATATCTTCTAAAGTGTCAGCTTTTGGTAACGTCAAAAAATCACCAATAAAAATACTTCTAAACCAAGCATCTTTAACCGCATATTTAATATCAGAATAACCAACAGAATCTTTTACAATTTCACCTGATTCATCTACAGTAAATTCATATTTATCTAGACCAGCAGCAAAATTATCATATACAAACCATTCATTATTAAATTTCCACAATGCATGATTTGTAGCAACTGGTTGAATTCCTGTATTTGTATAATAACCTTTAGGAATATAATTTAATGTTACGTTGTTAATATCTTTTTCTTCACTTGAACTATTAAAGAATGCTAGATAGTTATCACCAGATGCTTCTTTAATACTTAAGCGTTGTGATTTTTGTAACTCAACACGTCTATCTTTTACAAAATTTTCATTATCTATTACTTGATAAGTATAAGATAAACCTGTTTGTGTTTTTGCTTTTGAAATTGGGTCTGAAACAGGATCAGATGTCATTGCAAATACAAAATCATCAACAAACGAACATGTTCTGTACTCTTGCAATACAGTGATTGAAAAATCTTCTAAAGCTACATTTACCTTTGCTAAAGGTACTGAAACTGAAACTTCTAAATCGTCAACAAAATTGATTGAATTATATGTTTCATTATAATAATAACTAACATTTGTTTCAACAAAATCTTCTTGAACGCCTGTTGGAATATTCTCAACCAAATCAAGACTTTGAAAACCATGGTCGTCTTTAACTATTAAAAAATAATCTCCTGGACCATAATCTTCACTATTCAAATCTAATTTATCCGACGTTGAATTCCACTTCATTGAACCTTCAGTGCCGGTATAATGATTCGGATAAAAAGCTCTACTGCCGTAATTTAATGTTAATTTTGTACCATCAGTAACTATTTTAAATGGCTGCTTTAAATCTAAACAATCACCATAATCATCCGTTGAAACAGCAGTTGCTGCAATAAAACGATAGTCAATGAATTGTGCAAGCTGTTTTCTCTCATATGTTGCACCTAACTCATCAGGTGTAGCAAAATGTATGTAGTCATTAGTCCATAAAGCTTCATCAAGATTAATAACACGATCGTTAATATACCCCAAAAAGTTTATTGACTTCTTTGTTCCGCAACGTTTGTAAAAATTGATAACTTCACGAACAGCGCGTCTTTTGTTCAATTCAGAAACATTTGACATATCAAGACGCATGCCAAGCATGTCTAATGTTGGAATCAATAGATCGGGTTCAACTTCATTAACATTTCTAATATTTGTTAAACGTCGCAAACCATCTTGATAATAGTCAATGAAGAACATTTGAAATGTTCCCAAAATTTCCGGAAACGCCACAGTACTCCGTGTTCTACCATCAAGGTATGAAACTATATTTTTTGAATATGCTGGTGAAATATACCATTCGGATGAATCGAACTCTTTTCGACCAAAATCGGAAATAATCTTAACCGCAACATAAGATTTTTCCATATTTGTATCTTGAATTTCAGCTTCACCTGTATATGACACACCATTGTAAATACAAGAAGCATGCAACCTGCTACCATTGGTTACACCTGTAATATTTGACCATGGAACACCATTAGCAATCACTTCGCCAGTATTGCCAATAGAATATTCAAACAACTGTGCTACACCAGCACCTTCTACCGTAGAATAACTTAAATAATTACCTAAAAGATCAGGCCCTTGAAATCTTGTTTGGCCTGTTTTTGGTGCATATTCAAAATGCTCAAAATCTTCAGAAAAATAAAATATAGAAACTTTATCTGCTTCATTCAAATTTCTTTTAATGACTAAAGCACCTTGAGTGTTGCTGTTTCCAGTTGTAAATTCTCCGCCAGGAAACGATAATTCACTATACGGAATAATTTTATCGTTAACTAAAACAATAGTCTTTCCTTTTGATAATTTTGGCGTAACTGCAGAATAAAAATTCTTTCCGTTTTGCGACATAACGATCGTTGCTTTATTAGATGTATATTCCATAAAGTAACTATTGAATCTTTCTTCTTTTGCTTCAGGGTCATTTGTTATAAACTTAA